>JBDTLH010000156.1:0-7214 GCA_039934875.1 Acidobacteriaceae bacterium
TCCAGCCGACCGAGGGAATGCTTTGGAAGTAGCCCTTCCAGGTCTTGCCATCCTGAGCGAATTGCCGCACCAGGTTGGGGACATTGATGGGCGATGAGCAGCCGTCTCCATTGCAGACGTTATGCAAGGCCTCGCCACCTTTGGGAGCAATGCCCGCCGTCACCTCGCCATAGGCGAGCCACGATCCGTGGGAGGGGGAATACATCTGCGTTCCCATGCCGTTGTGCTGCGCCAGGCCGGAGAGGTAGGGCATGTAAGTCATCGCCTCTTGGTCGCTGCGGTTCTCCAGCATGATGAAAAACACATGATTGGAAGCGTATCCGGGCGCAGCGGGGGCCGGGGCTCCGGGGGGGACTGCCAGCGCGGCGATAGAAACCGCCGCGCCGAGGACAACCAGACCAAGAATTCTCTTCAACATTGCATCTCTCCTGGGCAATTTCATCGACCACGCATTGTATGGACAGCGCAATCTTTGGCAAAGATTAGAAAGCTACCTTCTCCGGATACATAGGCGATTCTACTTAGATCGTTATCTGGATACCCGTAGTTCTTGCCCAGGATATTCTGATACTGTGTACGGCTCCCGAGCATGAAGGTAATTGCTTACGAAATCCGCCTGCGGGTATAGCCTTACTATCCAGGTGTCTTGGCCATTTCTATCTTTGGCAGAGATCTGGCTCAGTCCAGCTACACTAGCTATCAAGATGCCCGACGCACGCCCCCAACTCCTTTCCCTGCTGGTCCGCCTCTCCTACCAAGAAGGTAGCTTTACCCTCTCCTCCGGAGCGGTCAGCGACTACTACATCGACTGTCGCGCCACTACGCTCAACGCGCAGGGCGCGCTGCTCACTGGAGAAGTCGTCCTCAACCTCATCCGCAGCTCGGGCTGGCAGCCAGACGCGATCGGGGGCATGACCCTCGGCGCTGACCCAATCGTCACCGCCACCTCGCTGTTGAGCGCACAAAGCGAGGATTACACGCCGATTCAAGGGTTTCTCGTCCGCAAAGCTGAAAAGAGCCACGGCATGCAGCGCCAGATCGAAGGCTTCAGCCAACCCGCGGCCAAGGTCGTGGTGGTGGATGACGTCTGTACCACCGGAGCCTCCACCATGCAGGCGATTGCAGCCATCCGCGCAGTCGCGATGCAAGTCATGGGGGTGATCTGCCTGGTCGCGCGCGAGCCATCCGGAATCGCCAACCTCAAAGCAGCAGCCGCGCCCGCGCCAGTGCTCTCCGTCTTCACCGTGGATGATCTGCGCCAGCACTACCGCAGTCAACCCAGGTAACTTTCGGCACTATCTACACCCCACCTCCGTAACCCACTTAATCCTTATTCTTCTTTTGAGTCCGATTATCAGTGCTACATTAATGGCACCTATGACTAAGTGTCTGGCTTATCTAACTGCAGCTGTTCTGCTCGCGCTTCCCGCCTGCGCGAGCAAAGTCACCCTCAACTTCACCGGAGCCACCAATCAGCAGGGGAGTTCGGTGCAAACCTTTTATCAGCGGCAATATGGCATCACCTTCTCTTCGAGTGCAATGGTCTGGAACTCCTATCTCTATAACCCCGGCATTCCCAACTCTGATTTCAGTTACGTTGACCCAGGCGACGCCAATTGCGCGTCCAACGACGGACACGGCACCTGTACCAGCCTCAAAGCGCCTTTCAGTGACAACGTCGTGATGCAAGGTGTTCTCGGCGGCCCGCGATATATTACTATGAACGCGCCCAACGGGATTGCGGGCTACTTCTCATTTCAGATCGAAGGATCCAACAACAACAACTACATCGATTTCTATTCCGGGCTGAACGGTACCGGTAGGCTGATCCGCGAGTTGTGGATCCCCAAGACGGGCACACACGCCCTCAAAATCTGGTCGAACGAAATTGCCCTCGATCCGATATTCCGCATTCAGATTTATAACGCGGTTGCCCAGTCTGTGGTCTTTGACCAGGGGCGCGGCTACAACGGCTCCGGCTCGGGATATATCGAGTATGACAACATCTCCTACACTCAGCCCGACCAGAGTCCCGCAGGCCCCTATTACGACGGCGGTCCCACTCTGCCAGATACTCCCGTGCCCGAACCGGGAAGTCTGGCGCTACTGTTCTCCGGCTTTCTGGCGGGGACGGTTGTGATTCGCAGGCGCTTTGACTGGCAGTAGATGAACTAATTCATCCCTGTTCTCAGAAAGTGAAAGCCAGTCCGCCGCGCAGGGCACGGGGCGCCTGCACCAGATAAAGTGTGCGGCCATCGCTGCTCATCACCGGTCGATAGCCTTGCGCGAGCAGATTGCGAATGTCTATGATCGCTTCCATGTGCCCCGGGATGAAGCTGGGAAGTGGTTGATGCAGCCGCACATTCAGGTAAGGCGCGGTCGAGATGGAGCGGCTTTCGAGCGCATCGACGGAAGTCAGCGGAGAGCCCAAGGTCACGTTATAGGAACTTTCGACCTCCGTCCTGCGATGCAGCTTGAGCTTTATGTCGCCGCCAAATCCGGGCCTCATCTCACGCCTCAAACCGGCACGCAAGCTGCCAATCAAGGCATCCGGCGGGAGACTGGAATAGAGCACATCCCCGTAGGTCACATGCCCGCTGGCTTCGAGCGCAGCGGAGAATTTACGTTCCATTTGCAGTCGGACACCCTGCGCGTGCATGCTACCGACATTAGATGTGAAGCTTTCGAGATCGCTGCCCGCCAGGATAGCGTCCGCGAGGTTCGGTCCGGCATCCTCCATGGGCCCCATTCCCGTAATCGCTAAATTGCTGACCGAGTCACGATAGTAGCTGGCTGCGAAATGGTTGCGCTTCCAGCGGTGCTCGTATCCCGCTTCCTGGTGGCGGCCCCGTTCAAGCGCCAATCCTTGCCCGGATACGGAGAGTCTAGGGCTGTTGTCGGGATCATCCAATCCCGCCCAGCGTTGCCGGTAAAATACACGGCCATCGGCGCCGACATTGAGCGCGGCATCCAGGAACGGCTCGAAATAGACCTGCGGCCCGACCACGGAGGCGTTCTCCAGCTCGGCGCCGTAGCGCACGTCCACGGCATTGAAAAATTTCGCGGTTTCGGTGAAGGATAGGCCGTAGGTGTTGACCGAGGAGTTGAGCAGCCGAGGCGATTCGATCGTGGTGCGGCGAACCAGGAAGGCGACCTCCGGTAACTCGAAGCCGTCGCCGGTGTGATGGCGCGCATAAGAGAGGCGCAGCATTCCATCGGGATCGCGGCCGCCATAGCCCACATTGCCTCTAAAGACCAGCGCGCCCGAACTCAAACCTTGTTCGATATTGAAATCGGTCATCACGGAAGGCATGCCGCCCAAGCCATCGAAGCCGCCGCCCGCCATGAAGGCAAGGCGCGTGGTCGTGCGGTCCTCGTTGCTCCCGCCGCGCTCTTCCGCAAACGAAGGGTCGAGCGATGGATCCAGCAGATGCAATAAGGCACGGTTTTCCGCCGAGCGCAGCGTCCACTTCCAGTCGTCATCGTCAAGCCCGGCTGCGCGGCGCGCGGGAAGCATCTCCTCCGCGCGAAAAATGGTGCTTAATGTGAAATTGAGCACCAGATGGGCATTCTGAGCGACGTTGATGTGATCTTGAATAGAGGGCAGGAATGCCGGCGCGGAGACGCGCAGAAGATACTGGCCGGGCAACAGGCTAGCCACCGAAAACTTGCCTTTATCGTCGGTCAGCGCAGTCTCCACCGCCAGCAGAGCGCTCGCGTTCGCCGCAAACACTTCGACCGTGGCCCCCTTCTGGGGTTTGCCCGCGGAATTTCGGACGACTCCCGTGATATGGGTGGCTGCCGAACTTTGACAAAGAGCAGAGGACGCCAGGAGGAGAGCGCCCATGACCACCATCGTCAATTTGCGTGCCGGGATCACGAAAGGTGTACCTCCGGACGTGCCTTTAGGAACACAGTAAGGCTGCCGCACATCAGTAATACTACACCCGTAAGTAATGCTACACCCGTAATACTACTCCACCACGAATTTTGCCGGGCGGACAAGTTGCTGCTTCGCAACCTTATCGTCCACCTTGACCGTGAGCTGGTAAGAACCCGGAGGCAGTGATGCCAGCGAGAGGCTCTTTTCCAGGGTGACCTCTTCCCCGTTGCTGTTAAGTTGCGCCGTGGTCTCCGAAGTCTCCACCACCGGTTTGTTGGTCTTGGTATCCACGATTTCGTACTGGAAAGTGGCATCCGATTTCTTGGTTTTATCGTCAATACCGAGGTTGTAAACCTGCATCCAGAAATTCATCTTCTGGTCCTGCTTGAAAGTGACCGGCTTGCCATCGGCGGCGGCGACCCGAGGACGCACCTTCGTGCTACCCAGAACGAAATTACCAGTGCCAATCGACTTCGCAGGGACCCGCTCCATTTGGTCCGCCAGAATCAGCGTTGAGGTCGTCAGCCCGGCCTCATCTCCCATGTTTGGAACCTCGACGGACCGGCTCCACGTCCCTTTTCGGTCGCCGTTCACGTCTTTGACCACAATGTCCATCCGGTAGTGGCCCGGACGCAGCGGCAGCGCCTTCCAATACACATTCCCGTTCTCCGCGGTCTTTTGCAGCAGGTCCTTGGGGATATCCACCCGGACGGTGTCTTCAAAGGTCTGCGCGATCTTGCCGGTAAGGGTGGTCACGCGGCCGAAGATGTTCACCACGCCGCGCTCAATGCCTTCCTTTTCCGCGAAGGTGACGTCTTTGTTGTGGATTTGCACCGTTACCGGCACCAGCACCGTATCCCCGGTGACGCGCACAAAATCATAATGCACATCGAATGGCATCAGGTTGTAGCGCACCTTGCTGGTGACCACCTCTTCGAGGTCCTTGAACTTGACCGCGGGCGCGCCTTGCAATTTCGCGAACGTCTCCAGGCGGTCAAACTCCTTGCTCTGCATGTTCTGGTTAAACGGACCGGCCCCGATGGTCTCCAACCCGCCGTTCAGCCGCTGCGCTTTTGACGAGAGGCCCATCTGCTCGTACTGCGTCAATCCGCCATTCGGAGTGTGCGCCAGAGCGTCCTTTTCTCCGCGGTCCAGCGTCATGTGATAGTCGCCGCACATGCACGTATCCACGAACTCAATCTCGACTTCCTGCCCGATGCCTTCGATGTAGCGATAACGCCAATCTTCAAAGGGGAAAGTCGAGGTCGTACCCCCGCCCTCTTCCTGTGGTCGGTCATAGGTGCCGCCGCTGGGATGTGCGTCGATCTCATCCGCCGCCCCGAACTTGATATAGATCTGGCCGCGATCGGTAAGTGATCCTTTTTTGCCCGCCGCAAAGTGTTCATTGGCGTATGCGATGCGGCGATAATGCTCCTCGCGGAATTCATTTTCCGGCGTGTCCGGAGTGGGATCGCGGCGCAACCAAAACTGCTCTACGAAATTGTCAAATTCTTCCTGGTTGGATAACTGCTTGAGCGCCGCGATCTCGTCATCGCCTATGATCCAGCGAACGTCGTCGTTCATCCATTTCTTGATCTCCCCCTTGAGCTCCTGGGAAGCCTTGCCTTTCACGCTGTTGGGCTTTTTGACGCGGCCTTTGCCCAGCAGATCGGGATCTTCCTGGTCCTTGGGCTGCGTCTGCGCCTGCTCTTGGTCCTGCACCTTGCTCTGGCCTTTAGTAAGCGTTTGTTCCTGCTGCCCGAAGGCATAGCCCCCACTGCCGCAAGCCGCACCGGTAACCACGACCATGCCCAGCGCTCCGGCCATCAGCACACTCAGCGGCATGTGCCGCGTAATCTTTTGCCGTATGCCCGCGGATGCATCGGAAGCTGAAACCTTGTTGTGCGAAATCATGGGGTTACTCCTGTACAGATCTGCGTCTCTCTATTCTAGGTTGCCGGAAAGCAACCGGCAAGCGCGCATATGCCTTAGTACGCTCTCGTTTGGCGCCAGCTATGGGACGTCCCTCACCAGCATTGGTTGCCGCCGCGATTCGAGAGTTCGTCGCTTTTGTTGAGTTTAGAGTACTGGAACGGGCCTCCGCGCCCTTCGAATACCCAGATTAAGCCATTCGAGGCGCACTACTGAGCCAGGCTAGGGTGGGGGCTCACTGGCGGTCAGCCTGGCGATCGCCCATTGGGCGTGTTCGGCAACAATGGGATCGGCGACTGCCGCGAGTTCGCGCATCCGGGGCAGGTGATTGGGGTCGCCGCTGTTGCCGATGGCAACACAGACGTTGCGTAGAAAACCCTGATATTTCGCCCGTTTGATGGGGGTGCCGCGGAAGAGCTCGCGCCATTGCTCAAGCGTGAGCGAGGCGAGTTGTGCGAGCTCCAGGTTGGCGGCGGAGAATTCGGGCCGCAGTTGGAACTCCGCCGCCCCACTGACCGGGGCGCGACCCTGCTCTCCATCCTGACGGTTCCAGGGGCAGACATCCTGGCAAATATCGAAGCCGAAGACGTTGTTGCCCATCAGAGGGCGCAACTCGGGATCGATGCTGCCGCGCTTTTCGATGGTGAGATAGGAGATGCAGCGGCGCGCGTCCATCTGATAGGGTGCGACCAGCGCATCAGTGGGACAGGCATCGAGGCAGCGGGTGCATGTGCCGCAGCGGTCGGGCGCGAGGAACTGACCATGGAATGCCTCGGAAATTCCCCCAGAGGAGGTTTGGGAACCAGGCCCAGAGACAGGCGGAGAGCCCGTCATACTTGCGCTTTCGCCACGCTCTTCGGCAAGCTCATAAGAGGTGGCGATTACACCCAGGAAAAGCCAGCTTCCGAGGCGTTCGCGCTCGTTGATAAGGCAGGTATTCTTGCCGATCCAGCCGATGCCGGCGGCCTGCGCCAGGGAGCGCTCGACGATGGGTCCGGTATCCACATAGCAGCGCGATTGCAAGGCTTCGGGGCGCGAATGGAAGCGCGAGCGGAGTTGCGATTCCACCGTCCGCAGGCGCGACATCAGAGTGTCGTGATAGTCCTTGCCGCCGAGGGCATAGCGCGCGATCCAGGCGTTGTTTGCGTTGGAGCCGGTGGAATAAGGTGCATCGGGATTGTAGTTGATGGCGCAGACCACGACGGAGCGCGCCCAGGGCAGGGCGGACTCGAGTTGCTTGCGTTTGAGTTCGCCACGGTCACTGCGGGCGGTAAGATAGTGCATATCGCCATGTGCGCCACTCTCGATCCAGCGCTCGAAGTGTTCAACTTCGGGGAAGGGATAGGAGACGACGCCGCAGAGGTCGAAGCCGACGCCGCGGGCCGCGTGCTGGGCGAGG
>JBDTLH010000157.1:0-15559 GCA_039934875.1 Acidobacteriaceae bacterium
GCGCAGCTCGAGCCCGTCCGCAGCGATGAGCTATCGGTCAAGCTCTGGAAGCAGGAATCTCCCGATGGCCTGGTGCTTGCGCCCGTCAAACAATTTGCGGCGCACTATGAAAAAGCTGATTGGGAGCAGCAGGTCGGCAAATTACCTTCCGTCGTCCCAGTTGCCGCGAACACGCTGCCTCCGCGCGAAATCGTCCTCGGCATTACGATCGACAAGGATGCGCGCGCCTTCCCGCAAAGCACCGTGCTCCAGCAGTCACCTCTGATGGACATTGTCGGCGGCGTTCCTATTATGTTTCTCACCGGTCCCGATCAGGTCTCGATACGCGCCGTTCGGCGGTCGGTGAGAGACACAACCGCTGAGTTCTTCCACGACACCGCCTCTGCCGATTGGGCAATCCTCGACTCTCAAACCCAGAGCCGCTGGAACTTCTCCGGCTGCGCTATCGATGGGCCGCTCAAAGGCATATGCCTCGAACCTGTTCCCGCCATCAAAGACTATTGGTTCGATTGGCAGCTTTATCATCCCGGTACCTCAATCTACCGTCATTAACGCAACATTGCCTCCTGAAACGTTGGGCATTGCCTGAGTCTTGCGCATTGTCCTGAGCGCACCGGGGTCCCCGCCGCGCGCCGCGCGTGGTAGGGTGGGAAGCGAAGGATCTCGCGTTTCGCGTCATCCACAACTCAGCCGGGAAACCGCTGTTCCTTCACCACCCGGATCATGTGGTCGGTGAACTTGTAGTGCGTGTCCTCGATCTCGTACTTGGGCATGTGGCAGGTCGCGCAATCCTTGGTGGCACGAGGGCACGCGGCCGCGGAATGTTGCACGGAGGACTTCGTTTCACCGTTGGCATGGCAGCTCAGGCAGTTCTTGTCATAGCTTGAAGCTATTTCGACCAACGGCTTATGCGGATCGTGGCATCCCGCGCACGTGAGTCGCGCGTCGCCCGCATCGCCCCAGCACTTACTGCTCTCCAGTCGGTACGCCGGAAACCGCACCTGCGCGACCCCGTAGGTTCCCTCCATGCTCACGTCAACCCACGTCTTATGGCACGCTCCGCAGAAATCCACTTGATCGACCGGCTTTAGACGCTTTGGATTAAAAATGAATGACGTGTCTCGAATCCCCGCCTTCATTGCCGCAACGTGCGCCGCTCCCGGCCCGTGGCACGCCTCGCAACTCACACCCGGAATCAGCCGCTCCGGCTCCAGCTTACCCGTCGTCATTCCCGTCGAATGGCAACTGAAGCATCCACGCAGCTGCGCCGCAGGCACCGTTCGCCCCAACGCTTCCTCGACCGTCGTCGGCGCGGCTCGTTGCGCCGGAGTGGCGGCGAATCCCTGAATCGTCGGAAAGTAACTGAAATAGCTCTCGACCCACGATTCGCTTAGCTTTGAGTAATACACCTGGCTGATCTCGCCCGATCCAAACGCCCATGCAACCGGCGCATCTAGAGATTTTTCTCGCCCGCCTGCTAGCGCGACGTTATAAGAGGGCCCCGACGTCGATGCCGCGATGTGATAATCGAAATTGTTCAGCTTGAAGCTGTGACCCGTATGAGAGCTGAGAATGTCAGACTGCGCCCCACTCATGAGCGTACGCGCCATCGCCGTCTTGCGCTGCGATGCGACCATCTGCTCGTGGCACTGCGCGCAGGCTTTTGCGCCCACGAAGCCGTCCCCACTCGCCTGTTCTTTGGTGGGCCACCAGCCGGCGCGCTCCAGCCTCTCTTGCGTGCTCGTCTGCTCCGGCGCGTTCTCCGCCTGCTGCGCCATCAACAGCATCGCGCTCGCCAGCCACGCCGCGAGCAAGCACCGGAAGATCACAGGAGACCTGTGCATTCCATGTATTCTATCGCCCGCTGGCCCTCTATTTGGCGGGCCTCTCTTGCGGCGTCATCTCCATCGCCCAAATCCCTCCCGGACGCATATACATGCTCGCGCGATATAATCCACGCGAATCATAAGCCTCTGGAGTGCGGAAGAAGTATCCCCGATCTCTCCACACCACGTTGTAAACCCCCTGGGCTGTCCGGAAGCCCTGCTCCCTCATACCTTCCGCGATCATGCTGGATGCCAAGCCGAAGGTCGTTCCCGTCCACACCTCTTCCACCTGCTCATTGTCGTGCATGACCGAGCCGTCGGCGTTCATGCCGTTCAATGCTCCCATCTCTCCGCCGTTGAACTTCATCACGTTGTTGTCGAAGACATGCTGCAACGCCGAACGGCGCATTGCCGCGGGCACCAGATCGCCCAGGCCGGTCATGCTCGCATACCACTGTCCGGCAAGTTGCTCCGCCATAATGCTGGTGCGATAGGGGCTGCCGGTGTCGTAGTCAAAGTAAGTTCCGTTCCATAAGTTTTTGATATATGCCGCCTGTGCCCGTTTGAAGAGCGCGTCATATTGTGACGCCGTGTTCGCGTCTCCAAGCTTTCGGCCAATCTCCGCCGTCGCTCGCAGCGCTGCCAGGTATAGCCCTCCGCTATATGCGCTCTCGCCGCGCGCGATCCAGTTGTCGTAGGTCTGGTCAGGAAAGCCGCCGTTCTCGATCATCCCATCTCCATTGCTGTCATACTGCCGCAGATGCTCCATCGCCTGCCGCGCCGGCTTCCACGTCTTCGTCAGAAAATCCGCATCCTTGCTGCCCGTCATCTGATAATCGCGCCAGATCATGAGCACGAATTTGCTGTTCAGATCACGCCAGTTCGAGACGTCCTGATAGTTGTATTGGTTCACATTCACAAACGGATCTTCCGCCGGGTTCCCCAGATCGTGCGGCGCCGATCCTGCCGTCTTCCGCTCCATCCCCACCAGTTGATGCTCATGGTCGAGCTTCCACTGCCACACATATTTCTGCGGATTGCTCTCCGCAATGGTGTCGCTGTATTCCAGCATCTCCTGCTTCTCGACTTCCGGCCAGAACTTCACCAGCGGAAACGACCCGTAAAACCTGACGTCCGAAGTCCCGTAATATGGATAATCAAAGCACTCCAGATAGCTGAAGCTGTCTGAATCTTTGGTGGAGACGTGCAGCGGATTCGACGCGCCCTTCCGCTCGTGCGCCCACAGCGAACCGCCATCGGCAATGATGTACAGCTCATTGAAGAGTTCGCCGCGATACCACAGCGGCTTCGATTGGTCTTCGATATACGGCTTCTGCCAGGCATCGATCTGCGCGCTCCAACTCTGATCGTCCTCGAGCGCCGTGCGCGCGATCTTCCACGCATTCGTGCCTGACTCGTCGAAAAACTTGGTGTAGTGGCGTATCCATTGCCGCCCGCCGCCGAACTGCGCGATGGGAAAGTCCCATGCCAACGCCATCGGCACAAACTTCTTTTCATGCGGCCCCAGGCGGAAGCGCACGGCGATGGCACCCGCCATTGGTTGTCCGCTACTCGCGAGCCCAACCTGCTGGTTAGGCAGTCGCCCATCCGTCGCAAACGGCTTCCATACCTCAACGCCGCTCCCCTGCGGATTGAAATCCGAGAGGTAACCCACTTCCACTCCCGGCGACTGCAACGCCGCAATCGCAAACTGCCCGTCCCACTCCTCTTGCACTGCGCCCTTGCGCAGCCGGTCGAAGACGATCCCCCGCATCGTGCCGCTACCCATTCCCTCGCTGCGATAGGTGTTTATGTTTTGCGCGTTCAGGGCGGCGTCAAAGCCCCGCCCCGCATCACGAAACCATCCCACCATATTGGTCCAGGAAAAGAGCAGTGAGACCGTCATCGCCTTCTCCGAGGGGTTCTGCACATACCAGTTGAAAACCGCGACCGGATAGCTCGATTCCTTATAGTTATCCGGCAGCACCGGCGAAAACTGCTCCACCGTGATCTTCACCGGCAACTGCGGCGTATCGTAGCTGAACCACGACTTCGGATAAAGCGCCGAATATTGCCCTCCTCCCACCGGATAAGACCAGTCCCAAGAGGACAGCGCTCCGCCCGAAGGCTTTTTGGTCGAGAGCGCCTTCGCGACCGCCTCGCCGCCATCTGGCTTTACGAAAACGGCGAATTGGTTCGCGGGAACATTCTCGAATTTGTGCACTCCTGCCTTGATGTGCCAGCGGGAAAAATCTCCATCGTAACCGCGCGAGAACGTGCCTGCGCCAAAGCCGCCCACCGGCGCTCCCTGGTCAAAGCCATCGTCGATGTTGGAAATTTCCGGCTTGTGGCCGCCCGGATTCGCCGGTGCTACCCCCAGTCCGATATGCCATGCAGCGGCCGGAATATGATCGTCGGCAAAGAGCAGCGCGCTACCGGCACACGCCAGCAGCAATATCTTACTTAATCGATTTAGTAGCAAGCGAAACTCCTGGTCCGAATCGGGATGTGTGCATGATACACTCTGCCTGTTTAGAATCGTTCTGCTTCCAATCACCCCCGAGGGCTTCCATGAAGAAATCCGTCCTGCTGACGCTCCTATGTCTTACTGGTCTCTGCTTTGCCAACTTGGGATGGGCGCAACGGGCTTCACCCCTCGCTCCATCGTCTCTGAAGGAGCTGTCGAAAGCAGAGTTGGCCCGCCTCATCCCCGCCAGCTATTTCTTTGCCGGACAGACCGCGAGCACGCAACTGCGCAATGCCGGTGGAGTTCGATTTAACGATGGGAAGTTTCTGCTGATTGCGCTGGTCGATAATTCCGGATACTCCAGCGGCCTGGCGCAAAAATATCAGGGACTGTTAATAACCCAGGTTGCGCTCGACTTTGACGGCAGCACCATAGAACCCGGGTCCTACGGCTTTGGATCGCCTGCCGCCAACCACGTCGGCATCCTGGACATCAATGCCAATGAAATTGCCGGCGGCGCCACCGCTGCCTCCCCGAATCCGCGCCCCGTACCTCTGCGCCTGACAGTGGGCGATTCCGGAATCATAGTGAGTCTAAACAAACGCAGCTTCACCTTGAAGTTGAAAGACTAAACGGCGCCACACTCCATCAGTTGATGGCTGTCAGCTAGTAACTGGTAGCTGGTAGCTGGTAGCTGGTAGCCAGTAGCTGATTCACGCCGGCCATATCCCCAGCAATCGTCGCAAGACCACGAGCTCGCCCGTGTGATAGGCGTTGTGGTCGGCGATCAACAACGCCTCCCGCAACAGGTTCTGACCCTCACCCGCCCACGGGAACGGCGCAAACAGATCAGCATTCGTATCCGAGATCAACCCCTCGAAGCGGTTGCGATCGGCGCGGATCTGCTCCAGCGACCGCTCCCACGCCTGCTCCTCCGGTGGATTAGCTTCCTTCGGCCAGTATTCGTCCGGCCACTTCAGTGCCTTGTAGTTGCCATCGCGGTTCGAGCTGAATTGCAGAATATCGTTCTGCGCAATCCTCAGGTGTTCCAGCAATTGCCAGGCGGAGTAGGGCACCGCCTCCCACACCACGCCTCGCTTCTCCACGGGGAAATCATCCACCACCTCATCCAGCTCCGCATGGGCGTTGCCCCCGTCGAGCAGCGCCCGAAGCTGTGCCCTGAGTTCATCCTGATTGTCCGTCTTCGTCATAGCGGCTATTAGAGTCGCCCCGCGGCCCCGACGTTGCTACGGTAGTCAAACCAGACAAGGCCTGGCAAAGATTTACAGCCTCTTCGGTTAACCGCAAGGGCAGGGGCGCGTCAGATGGAACGCGGTACAACCAATAGACGAGGGGTGTCCGACCTATGCGCAACATGAATCGATTGGTATTGCTGGCCGGGGCGATGACAACGACCACAATAGGCGCCTTCGCACAGCAGCCACAAACAGCGCCTCCCGCGAATTTCAGCTTCGATGGCAACTGGAGTTGCGAGGGAAAATTCACCAGCACCGGCAAGGTGCACCGTAACGTCTTCTCCGGAGAGCAGGCGTTGAACGGCTCGTGGATCAAGCTGACCGAAACCGATTTGGAGCCCAAGGGATACATCGCGAATTACATGGTCCGTTATGACTCAGAGAAACAACAGATGGAGGAGGTGGACGTAAACAACTCTGGATACGCCATCTACACCGGGCGCGGTTGGGAAGGAAACAGGCTCGAACTCACAAGCACCGAGGCGATGAGCTACAAGCTTGCGAAGAACCGTTTCGTGTATGTGGCAGTGGACCCGGAAACATTTATCTTCTCCTGGGAGATACTACGAGACAAAGGTTGGTTGAACTACGATGAGGTGAAGTGCCGCAAGGACAACACAAAGACAAAGATGACGGCGGACCTGCCGCAGGCCAGCGATTATCTCGGCACAAAACTGCAAGCGGGAGAGACCCACAGCAACATATATTCGCTGGCTGTCTCCTATCAAGCGACTGGAATGGATGAGGTGGTGCACCGCGTGAGCGGCACCAGCACCTACAAAGTATTGTCTGTGGTCGCGCCGGACGATTATGTGTTCGAGTCGACGGATCGTTACGATGGCCATCCTGAGACGATCAACAAGAGCGAGCTCAAAGACCATGGTCGGACGCTTTGCTCGCAGGGCGAGTGCCGTACCTATACCGACGGGAGCGGCCTGCTCTACAACGCGCTGCTATGGGGCGAGCCGAAGGGCGAACTGCATAAAGGGATGACCTGGACGGTCACGATTGGGCAGAAGTGGGAGCTAGCCAGCGGTGGCATACAGACCGTAACTGTGGAATCCGTCGATCCCGCGACCCATACCGTCACGCTCAAACGCGAGGGCTCAGCGCAGGCGTTGCCTACCGACAAGAAGCAACTCCCGGTCACCAAGGGAGAGCAGAAATTCACGGCTGATGTCGTTCCCGGCAACTCCCATTGGAGCGGATACACCACCTTCCGCGAAGGCCTGGTGATCAGCGACGAGTTGCTGATGGAGCGCCCGGTAAAAATAACCGCCAATGGATTAGGGAGCCTCAACGGGATGGAACGAGCTTATTTCCTGCTGAATGCCATGCCGTCAGGCCCATCCTAAACGCTCCGTGCCCGGATGCGCTATGCTGATTGCGTCCTGAAAACAGGCGCAAAGGATGTTGGAGATGCAGAAAATAATTCTCGTAGTTTGCCTCGCCACGCTTACCGCGGCGGCCTTCGCCAAAGCTCCGGCCCTGCCGCAACACGATGCCGCCCGCGCCGATGTGTTGAAGAAAGCCTATCGCTTTCAGCGCGAGAGCTGGACCTATGTTCACCTTGAGGGCTCTCCTTATGAGGTCGGCTATGAGCACGGCTCCCTGCTCGCCAAAGAGATCGGAGACGCATTCAACGCCGAACGTGTTCTGAGCACGCACGACGCCAAACGCGACTGGAAGTTCTTCCGCGAGAGCGCGCAAAAGATGTTGTGGCCGCACACCGACCCGGAATACCAACTGGAGATGATGGGCATTGCCGATGGCGTTAAAGACAAAGGCGTGAATCTGGATCTCTGGGACATCGTCGCCTACAACGCCTCCATGGAAGTACCCGGCTATTACGTGCCCTGGCTAGACGCCAAGCAGCACAAACCAGTTCCTAATGATGTGAAGACTCCCGCCGAGCGTTGCAGCGCCTTCGTCGCCACCGGCAGTTGGACCACCGATGGCAAGCCGGTGATCGCGCACAATAACTGGACCTCGTATATAGACGGTGCGCGCTGGCGCGTCATCATGGACATCGCCCCCGAAAAAGGCCACAAGCTCATTCAGGATGGCCTGCCCGGCATCATCGTCAGCGACGACGATTTCGGCATCAACGACGCCGGCCTGATCGTCACCGAGACTACGATCTCCAACTTCAGCGGCTGGGACCCCAACGGCAAACCCGAGTTCGTGCGCGCCCGCAAGGCCCTGCAATACGCCGATAATATCGACGACTACGTGAAGATCATGCTCGACGGCAACAACGGCGGATACGCCAACGACTGGCTGCTCGCCGACCGCAACACCGGAGAGATCGCCCGCTTCGAGCTCGGCCTCAAACATCATCAGCTTTGGAAGTCGAGCGACGGCTACTACGTGGGCTCCAACTTCGCCAGCGACCCTGCGCTCATCAAAGACGAAGCTCCCTTCGACCTGACTGATATGTCCAAGTCGCAAAACGCCCGCCGCGCGCGCTGGGAGCAACTCATGGCGGAGAACAAAGGCAAGATCGATGTAGCTATGGCCGAGGGCTTTCTCGCCGACCACTACGACTCCTTCGAGAAGAAAGTGCAGCCCAGCGATCGCACTCTTTGCGGACACAACGAGGACTCTCCCCGAGGCATGGGCGGGGGATGGAATGCCTACTATCCGGCGGGTTCAGCCATCGCACAAGCCGCCGACGCCAGGATGGCGGGCAACATGGAGATGGCCGCGCAGGCCGGCCACTCCTGCCAACAGGATTTCAAGGCCGCGCCCTTCCTGGCGGCGCATCCCCAGTTCAATTGGCAGAAGCCGGTGCTCATCGACATGACCGGCGAAAAGTGGGCGACCTTCAAAGCCGATGAGGCCGCAAGCAAACCCGAGAAATAGGTGGGTAGTTTGGCTGGCCTTTGCAGTGTCATCCCGTGCCGCGGCCTTCTTTGCTGCGGCACAGCATCCATGGAGCGTCCCGGCGAATGGACCGAAGTGTGGCAACGGTAAACGTGGTCACTTTTTTGTTCTCAGCTCGCTCAGCTTCGCCCGATGAACTTTCATATTCACCTTCAGACCAGAGAAGGCGACGCCCTCCTGTCGCAGGCGCATGCGTTGCTCGAATCCCCGCTCCGCCGGCAACAGTATTTTCCCCCCCGCGCCAACAATGCGCTGCCAGCAAATGTTCTTTGACTGGTTCAGCGCCCAAGCCACCTGCCGCGCCGCCCCCGGAAAGCCCGCCGCATAGGCGATGTCTCCATAGGTCGCAACCTTGCCGCGCGGCACCCGGCGGACGGTGGCCAGTATCCGAGGAAACATTCCATCATTCGTGGATTTAGCCGTACTCATCAGCAACTACCACTGATACTACAAGCTACCAGCTACCAGCAGCCACAGCAGCCAGCAGCCAGTAGCCAGCTCGTGAAACTCACACCTGAAACTCGAACCTGCTTTTAAGTGTCTAATAGAGACAATGCGATTTCTCCATTACATGGGCGTCCTGCTCCTGCTGTGCCTCAACTTCGCCGTCGCCCAGACTGCGCCACAACCTATTGCTCTTCCCCATGCCTTCAACGGATGGGTCATGGTCTCCACCGCCAGCCCCGCGCCACCGCAGCTTAATCCGGATCAGCAGGCGCTGCTCACCGAATTTGGGCTCGATGCCGCCTCCGAAGCCCATTACCAGCAGAACGGACGCAACCTCGACCTCACCGTCTTCCGCTTTCCCGATTACACCGGCGCCTACGGCAGCTTCACCTTCTTTCGCGAACCAAACATGCTCCCGCAAAAGATCGGGGACCAGGCCGCCTCCGGCGTCAACCACGTCCTCTTCTTCCACGGCAACTTTCTGGTGGACGCCAAATTCGACAGCGTCAGCGCCATGACCCTCTCCCAACTTCGCGGCCTCGATAGCCTGTTGCCCATCGCCAAAAGTTCCGGCCATCCTCCTGTGCTCCCCAAATATCTGCCGCCGCAAAACGGAGACCTCCTCCCCTCCACCATTCACTATGCCATCGGCCCCATCGGGCTGAAGCTCTCCGGCGCGCCCCTCGACGCCTCCCAGGTCGGCTTCAAATTCAGTCCTGAAATCGTCACCGCCAACTATCGCTCCGCCGCCGGCCAGGGAACGCTCACCCTTATCTCCTATCCGACGCCGCAGATTGCCATCGCCCGTCTGCACGCCATTGAGCCTGCCTTCATCACGTCCACCCTGCCGGGCAATCAGATCAAGCGCTCCAACTCTCTCCTCGTGCTCGCCTCCGGCGCCTTCACCGCCGCCGAAGCCGGCACTCTTCTCGCTTCCGTCAGCTATGACGGCGACATCACCTGGAACGAGCCCACCAAACCGAATCCCAAAGACAACGTCCTTGGGCTGCTCTCGAATGTGATCATCCTCAGTGTCATCCTCGGTGGCTTCATGTTCGTCATCGGACTCTTCTTCGGCGGCTTCCGCCTCCTGTACTTCAAGTTCCGCCCGGAAAAGCAGGAGGCCTACGAGCGCAGCAAAGAGATGATCCGTCTTGACCTTCGCTGATCTGGGGACTCCCGCAACTCGAACGCCTTCACCCGTCACCCACGACTGGCGTCTGGAGTCTGGCGACCGGCGACCGGCGTCTGGCGTCTGGCGACTGGCGACTGGCGTCTGGCGTCTGGCATCAGGTCCGTCCTTTGAAAACTGAAAAAGAGTGTTCCGATGATGCACCATTATCTGGGCTTGCTCCCTCAAGTCCTTGAATCGGGACGACTTGCGCCTGGATTAAGGTCTTTACCGAGGCTTTTCCTCAGCCTTCGTAAAACCCCGATGAAAATTATAAGCTACTGATTCTAAAGGTGTTTGGCTACTTGTTTTTGCTTGACACCCCCATCTGCCCGACATAGTATTGCGCCAGAAAGTTTCTGCGGCTTTGCCTCCGTTGAAATTATTCTCCCTTGAATAGAAGAGCCGCCCATGTTGCCGGGCGGCTCTTCCTGTCTCCAGTTTCAGTTTGCTGCAGAGATTTAGTTTGCTGGCACAGATCTAGTCTGCTGGCACAGATTTAGTTTGCTGGCACAGATCTAGTTTGTTGGCACAGTCTTAGCTTGTTGGCACAGATTAGTTTGCTGGCACAGATTAGTTTCCCGGCACAGTCTTAATTTGCTGGCACAGATTAGTTCGCTGGCTAAAATTTTGGGCAGTGGCACAGACATTCCTGTCTGTGCTGCGCATGTTATCTTTTCTCCCATGCCCGTTCCTCACAACATGACCTCCACTACCTTCGATCTGCCCGGCTATCGCGCCGTCCGCTCGTTCGGAGTGGTGCGCGGCATCATCGTCCGCTCCCGCTCCGTCTTCGGCACCATCGGCGCCGGATTGCAGACTATCATTGGCGGAAACATCACTCTGCTTACCAACCTTTGCGAAAAGACGCGCCAGAATGCCTTCGATTCCATGCTGCAACATGCCTCTGATTTCGGCGCCAACGCCGTCCTCGGTGTCCGCTACGACGCCACGGAGATCATGAACGGCGTCACCGAAGTCATCGCCTACGGCACTGCGGTCTGGGTGGAGAAGAACTAGTCACCAGTCATCAGTTGCCAGCTACCCGCGCAATTTGTCTTTGCGAGCGGAGCAAAGGCGACCCGCATCCGAGAACAGCTCATGCCCTGGCGTCTGGGAGCTGGTAGCTGGCGTCTAATACTCTGGCAGCTGGTAGCTGGCGTCTAATGCCCTGGTAGCTGGTAGCTGGCGTCTAATACTTCACAAACTGCAACCACGCCCATCCCATCGCCACCGTGATCACCGTAATCGGGACCCCCACGCGCGCGTATGCGAGAAAGCCCACATGTGCCTCCGGCGCGGCCTTCTCCACTACGATCAGGTTCGCCACCGAACCCGTGATCGTCAGGTTGCCCGCGAGCGTGCTCGCCATGGCCAGCAGCAGCCAAGCACTGTGCTGATCTTTGAATCCTGCAATTGTTCCTTTCAGTAGCATCACCGCCGGAACATTGCTCACCACATTCGACAGCGCCACGGTGAATACGGCATAGACTGCCGTCTGATGCAGGTTCAGTCGCGCTGCCCTATCCAGCAACTGCCGCGAGATGCCCGCCTGCTGCGCTCCGCCGAGCACAAGAAATAATCCCAGAAAGAGGATGAGCAGGCCCCAATCTACTTCGGCAAACAACTTCCTCGGTTCCTCTCGCAGCAGCAGCAACAGCGCCGCCGCTCCCAGCGCCGCCGCTAATGCCGGAGCAACCCCCGCGAAAAACGCACCCAACACCGCCAGCATCACCAGCACCGGAATCACCCGCAAGGGCTGCTCGCCGCCGGCGTCCGGCGTCTGGCGTCCGGCGTCTGACGTCCGAAGTCCGGCGTCTGGCGTCTGGCGTCTGACCTCCGGAGTCCGGCGTCTGGCGTCTGGCGTCTGACTTCTGGTGTCCGGCATCTGGCGGCCGCGCACAAAGAACCAATGCAACACCGCCCAATCCACCACCAATCCCATCACCGCAATCGGGCCAAGATGCGCCAGGAAATCCATATACCCGATCTGCGATACCGACCCGATCAAAATGTTCTGCGGGTTCCCTGTGATGGTGGCCACGCTGCCGATGTTCGAGGCCGTCGCCAGCGCCAGCAAATACGGCACTGCCGGAAGCTCCCATCCGTCCACCAGCTTAAGCACCAGCGGGGCCATGAACAAGCACACCACATCGTTGACCAGAAACGCCGACAAAATCCCGGCCGTGAAGATCAATCCGGGCAGCAGATAACGCGGGTTTAGGTGCCCCACAATCGCCCCGGTCACCGCCTGGAAAAATCCCCCCAGATGCAGTCCGCCCACGATCAACATCATGGCAAAGAGCAGCACGATAGTCGTGTAGTCGATACTGTCAATCGCGAAGCGCGGGGTCAACACGCGGAAGCCAAACATCAGCGCCGCGCCGATCACCGCCATCGCCGGACGGTCCACCTTCGTCCCCGGCAGCCGCCCGAACGCAAACACCCCATAGCTGACGAGAAAGATCACCCACGCCGCGACATGCACTTGATCATCCTAAATGGCGGCACAATCGGATATAGAATGCGAAGGCAAGATAATGCAATGCGCAATTCCCCGGGAACAGGCGATCTCCTGAAACAGGCCAGGCTATGACGCAGATGGAGAGAATTATTGCTCTTGTTCTCCTCTGCATCTTACTGCTCTGTGCCCAGAGCAGAATCGGCGAATTACATTTCCACACCACAGATTCTTCCGGACTAGGACTCCAGAGCAGTATCGAGCTGATAAGCGAAGCCAACCAATACCGGGAGCTGTTCCGGACCGATCAGTCGGGTGACTTGATGGTCAGGCGGCTTCCCGAAGGAGTGTACCGGATACACGCGGAGGCGCAGGGCTTCGCCTCCGTATCAAGGCTCGTAGAGGTTCATTCAGCGATTCCCCTCGACGAAACCATCGCATTTAACCCGGCAACGGTAACCACGTCAGTGACGGTCCAGGAAGGCGCAACGCTCATCGATCCCCATCGCCCTGGCTCCATCAATCACATCGGTCCAGAGATGATTGAGAATAAGCCGGCCTCCTTGCCCGGCCGCTCCTTGCAAGACCTGGTGAATTCGCAGCCCGGATGGCTCTATGAAGGCAATGCGGTCCTCCATCCCCGCGGCTCCGAATACCAGACGCAGTTTGTAATCGACGGCATCCCCTTCACCGACAATCGCTCTCCTGGCTTCGCCCCGGAGATCGAGGCGAACGATGTCCAATCCATGAGCATCTATACCGCCGGCATCCCCGCCGAGTATGGCAGAAAGATGGGTGGCGTGGTTGAAGTCAACACCGCCAGGGACGCCCGCGCCGGGCTTCATGGCCAACTCGATCTCTCCGGCGGAAGCTTCAATACCGCCGGCGCTTACGCCAGGGCACAGTACACCTGGGATAAAAACACCCTCGGCTTCAGCGGCGACGGCGACCTCACCGACCGATATCTAAGCCCCGTGGTCCCCCAAAATTTTACCAATACCGGCACCACCGCCGCATTCAGTGGCAGCTATGAGCGGGACCTCACATCCAGCGGCGATCGTCTCAGAATCGTCTTCCGCCATGGCCTCGCCAGATTTCTTGTCCCCAACGAGTTGGTGCAGCAAGCGGCGGCCCAGAGGCAACACCGCGACAATTTCGAAACCCTGGGCACCGTCTCCTACCAGCACATAGTCTCATCGGACGTGCTTACCGAATTCCGTGGAATGGTGAGGGATGGCTCATCTGGGCTCACCTCCAATCCGCAATCAACGCCCATCATCGCCTTTGCGGACTGCGGTTTCCGCGAGGGATATTTCAATGGGAGCGTCTCCGTGCACCATCGCCGCCAGGAATGGAAAGCCGGTATCGAATCCGACTCCATCTTTCTGCGCGAGCAATTTAGCTACCTCATCACCGACCCCGCGCAATTCGATCCCCGCACCCCGCCCTCCTTCTCTTTCCATCAGCATCGCCCCGACCTCGAACAGTCCGCCTATGTGCAGGACCTCCTCCGCCTCGGGCAATGGACGGTGAGCGCAGGCTTGCGCTGGGACCATTACCAACTGCTTGTGAATCAGAATGCGCTAAGCCCTCGCCTCAGCGTTGCGCGGTTTTTTCCCTCAGCCGACCTGCTCCTGCATGCCTCCTATGATCGAGTCTTTCAAACTCCCGTCTTCGAAAACCTCCTCCTCTCCAGCTCTCCGCAAGCCATATCGTTGAATCCCAATATCCTTCGCCTGCCCGTAAAGCCGTCACATGGCAACTACTACGAAGTTGGCGCAACCAAAGCTCTCTTCCAGCAGCTTCGTATTGACGTCAATATCTTCGACCGTCGCATAAACAACTACGCCGATGATGATCAGTTGCTCAACACTGGAATCAGCTTCCCCATCGCCTTCGCCAAAGCCAATCTCTACGGCGCGGAAGGCAAGTTGGAGCTGCCAAAATGGGGCAACTTGTCGGGATACGCCAGCTACTCCTACATTGTGGGCTCCACCTATTTCCCCGCCACCGGCGGACTACTGGTAGGGCTCGACGCCGTCAATTCGGCGCGCTTGAGTGGCCGCTTCTGGGATTCTCAAGACCAGCGCAATACCGTGCGCAGCCGCTTTCGTTACCAGTTTCTGCCTCGCCTGTGGGCCGCCGCCGGAGGCGAGTACGGCAGTGGCCTCCCGGTCGCCTTTAGCGGTAGCGAGCAGGACGCCATCGCGACCTATGGGCAACGAGTGGTAAATCGAGTGAATTTCGATCGCGGTCGCGTCCGGCCCTCGCTCTCCATCGACGCTTCGGCTGGTGCAGATATCTGGAGCAGAGACAATATCAAAGTCCGCTTGCAGGCCGATGTGGAGAACCTCAACAACCGCCTTAATCTCATCGATTTTGCCGGGCTCTTCTCGGGGAATGCTATTGCGCCCTCCCGAAGCTACTTTTTCCGCCTGCAGACAGATTTTTAGCTTTGGGAACACCCTGATCACTTAGGGACATTCTGATTAATGTAGATCTTTGAAGATCTTGGGTAGACCCCCGGCTTCAGCCGGGGGATAGGTCACTGGCAGACCCCGGCTTCAGCCGCTGAGGGCATGATCGACTCATCAGAATTTTCTTAAAACACAGCCGCTACAACAAACCACGCCGCCCTGCTCCTCCCGACCTGCGGCTGAATCGCGATTCATTTATACTGACTAGTTTCTCCACAATCCCTATCTTCAGAACAAGAGATAAGAGTTCGCATGAAAATTCTGGTCTGCATGAAGCAGGTCCCGCAGAAAGACGCCCCCCTCAAGCTCAACTCGAGCGGCACATGGATCCGCGAAGACGTGGGCTATGAGGTCAACGAGCCGGATGCTTATGCCCTCGAAGAGGCGCTGCGGCAAAGAGAAGGGTCCGGGGGCGAGGTGGTCGTCATCACCGCCGGCCCGGCGCGCGCTTCTCAAGTCTTGCGCGAGGCGCTGGCAAAGGGCGCCGACCGTGCTATCCACCTCGAAGGCGACGAGTTCACCGCGCTCGACGCCGGCGCGACCGCAAAAGCTATTGCGGCCGCGCTCA
>JBDTLH010000158.1:0-6651 GCA_039934875.1 Acidobacteriaceae bacterium
ACACCGAATTCAAACCCGGCACCGATGAAAACGCCCAACACACCGCGCTCGATAAAATCATCGCCGATTCCCGCGCCCACGGACTGCGCTTTCTCACCGATCAGGACGCGCGTCCTCCCGGCAGCCCCAATCCCTACACGCATTTGTGGGATAGTGGGACCAATGCGGTGGATGAACTCAATCGCGTCCTCGATGTGCGCGCCCGAGCCATGCAGCGCTTCGGCGAAGCCGCCATCCGTGAAGGCGAACCCATGGCGCTGCTCGAAGACGTGCTCGTCCCCATATATATGTACGACCGTTATCAGGTCGAAGCCGCCACCAAAGTGATCGGCGGGTACGACTACACCTACGCCCTGCGCGGCGATGGCCAGACCCCCACCACTCCCGTTCCGGCCGCCGAGCAGCGCCGCGCCCTCGCCGCCGTACTCAAGACCATCGCGCCGGAGACGCTGGCGATCCCTGATGCGCTCGCCGCGATCATTCCCCCGCATCCCGAGGGATTCCCCCGTACGCGCGAAAGCTTCCCCACCAACACCTTCGGCTTCGATCCCATCGCCGCCGCCCAGGCGTCCGCGCAAGAGATCATCGAACGCCTGCTCGATCCCACCCGCGCGGAACGCCTGCGCCAGCAAAAAGATTTCACCCTCAACGAAATGCTGGACCAACTGATCAAAGCTACATGGCAGTCGAACGCCGTCGGTGAAAATCTCGCCGCAGTCCAGCGCGCCACCGCGGACGTCGCCCTCTCCGAACTCATCCGCCTGGCCTCCGACGAGCATGCCAGCTCCGGTGTGCGCGCCATGGCGATGCTGAAATTGCACGAGCTGCGCGCCCTCGCTGCGCAATCCCTGAACTCCGCCGCCACTCCGCAGGAAAAATCCCACCTGCTCAGCGCCATCCTGCAAATCCGCAATTTAGAAGAGGGCACCGGACAGAATCCCGCGCTCAAACCCAGAGCTCCCATAGAAGTCCCGCCCGGCGCGCCCATCGGGATGACCGACAACGCCAACGATTTGACCAACGATTTCAGCCTGCCGCAAGCGAGATGACGCGGCGGATTCCACTCGAAGCAGAGCGGTTTGGAGTAGATCTCAGGCGTCGGCCCTAGTACTTCACTGGGGCTGACCATGCGAAGAGGAGTGGTGAGCGCGGATGGACTCGAACCATCGACCCACGCCTTAAAAGGGCGTTGCTCTACCAACTGAGCTACGCGCCCACTCTGTAACCAGACTACTGGATTTGCAGTGATGATGTTAGCCGGAGAGGGTCATATCCGGCGCTGCTTATATAGTCTAGCGGCAGAATTGGAAGTAAGCAATGCGATTGCCGCAAGCAGTTCGTGGCCGCGCTTAGCGCGACGGCGCAGGCACACCGCTCAGGGCTGCTGCCTGCCTTCGGCCTTCTTGGAGCCGAAGTAGAAACCGATCACCGAGCCGAGCAGGCCAATGAGGGCGGGCACGAAGATTTGCAGCAGCTCTTTGGGGTGCTCCCAATGATCGTTCCATGAGGCGGACTCCCAGCATCCCCACAGCAGCACGAGCAGCAGCATAAAAAGCAGTCCGCCGGTCACGATCAGGCGCACATGATCTTGCGCGCGGGCGGGATCGTAAGGTTTAAGCTCAAGCTTGGGTTCGCTGGCATCCAGCGGCCCGGCGAGATTGAGCGTCGGGACTGCGGCGTCGTGAGGCTCTGTCGAATAATCGTCCAGCGCCATGATTATCTAACCAGTTTCAGCTCTTGTATCTTTCCGTTCTTTTCAAAGAGTATCTTCGCGTCTTTGTCCTCGTTGGCATCAACCACCAAAGTGCTGATTTTTATGGCTTGGCGAAGGGCGTCAGAGATCGAGATCTCTTGCTTGCTGGCAAGGCTTTCCAAACTCTTATATTGATCGTCAGAGAAAATCACATTCACGCGTTTCGTAGGTGCGGATGCCATACCCATGCTCCTTATACGTATTGGATACGTATATTAGACGTAAAGGTGCTCACCGTCAATATCATGATTAATGTCCCGCGCCCACCGCACCCCGCTTGCCGACTACTTTCTTCAAGATGAAAACGAAGGGAACACAAGCAAAGCAAAGCAGCGCGAGATAGCGGAAGTCGTCGATATAGGCCCATAATGCAGCCTGTTGGTTGAGGACGCCGTTGAGCAGGGCGGAGGCGCGCTCCGCGGCGACATCCGCGGAGGCGCCGGTCTTTGCCAGATACTGCTGAAGGGCTTCGAGGTGGTTTTGATAATTGGGATTGGCCGGGGTCAGCGAGTGCAGCATTTGGTTGCGACGGATCTGCTCGTGGCGGGCGATGATGGTGTTCACCACGGAAATGCCGACGCTTCCGCCCACATTGCGCATCAGGTTGTATAGGCCGCTGGCATTGCCAATCTCTTCGTTTTTGAGGCCGGCCATGGTGGTCGTCGAGAGGGGAACGAAGATGCAACCGGAGCCGACGCCGCTCAGGATAATCGGAATGAGCAGAGTGAATTGTCCGATGCCGAGATTGATGTGGCTGAACCAGACGCTGCTGATTCCGAAGAGTAGAAAGCCAAAGGCGATGAGCCAACGGTTATCCATCTTGCTGGTCAAGACCCCGAGTACGGGCATGGCAATGATGGCGCCGATGCCGCGCGGGCTTACGGCCCAGCCGGCGTTGAAGGCGGTATAGCCGAGCAGCTCCTGATAGAAGAGCGGCAGCAGTGTGACCAGGCCATAGATCGATGCGCCGAAGAGTCCGATGAGGAAGGTGCCGACGGCGAAGTTGCGGTGGCGGAAGACGCGCAGGTCCACCAGCGGTTTGTCGTGGGTGAATTCGCGCATGAGAAATGCGATGAACGTAATGAGCAGCAGGGCGGCGGTCCAGCGTATCCAAACGGCCCCGAACCAATCAACCTCCTGGCCCTTATCGAGGATGATCTGCAGCGCGCCGAGCCAGACGGCGAGCAGGCCCAGTCCGATGCCGTCGAACTTGCCGGGCCTGGCGTTCCTGATGTAATCGGGGTCCTTGACGTAGCGCAGGATCATGAAGATCGCGAGCATGCCAATGGGGATATTGATGTAGAACGCCCAGCGCCAGGAATAGGCGTCGGTCAGATATCCGCCGAGGGTGGGGCCGAGCACCGGCGCGACCACCACGCCGAGAGCGAAGACCGCCATGGCGAGGCCACGCTTACTGGGGGGAAAGCTTTCCAGCAAAATGGCTTGCGAGATGGGTTGTAGCGCGCCTCCGCCCGCGCCCTGGATTGCGCGCGCGAGCAGGATCATGCCCAGGCTGGAAGCCGCGCCGCAAAGGAATGAGGCGGCGGTGAAGATGATGATGCAGGTGATGAGAAAACGCTTGCGCCCGAACTTGAGCGAGAACCATCCGCTGGCCGGCAGAATAATTGCATTCGCAACCAGATAACTGGTGAGCACCCAGGTCGCCTCGTCCACGGTGGCGGAAAGGCTGCCCGCGATGTGCGGCAGGGCGACGGTGGCGATGGAGGTATCGAGCACCTCCATGAAGGTAGCCAGCATGACCGCCACTGCAATCAGCCAGGGGTTGATGGATTGCTTGGCCGGGTCCTTTGCGCTACTGGCGGCTACGGTCGCGGTTGCCATCCTCTCCCTTCCAGCACCAACCCGCTAATGAATAACGAGCAAAGTTAAAAGATGCTTGTCGCGCAAGCGGCGGCGCAGGAAGAGGAAGAATTCCAGATCAGCCTGCGGGCAGGTTCAGCGCGGGCAGCTCAGTGCGGGCAGCTCAGTGCGGGCAGGCTCAGTGCCGGCAGGCTCAGTGCGGGCAGGCTCAGTGCGGGCAGGCTCAGTGCGGGCAGGCTCTCAGCCTGCCTCCCCAATCACCGCTCACCCGGCGTCCACAGCCACGGATAATCGTAAGGGTTGCCGCTGCCGCTTACTGAGAACGCATTCTCAAAGATGTAGATGAAATGATTCTCAAAATCTGCGTCACTACGGACCACATGATCGAAAGATTCGTCCCTCCAAACTGGCCCGGCATTTCTCATCAGCTTGTTGATAGAGCGCGAAGAAGAACCCTTAATCCCCTGCATGATCTTCGATAGAAGATACACCTCGCCACTCTCCGCCAGCCTCGGAGAAAAGAGCAGATGTACGTGGGTGCTCATGATGACGGCTGCGTGCAGATCGTACCGCTTGCCGTGATCGTGAAGACAGTGGTCGAGAACGATATCCCGCATCTGCGGCGTGAGCGTCCGGCCGGCTTTCAACATGAAGGTCACGAACAGTGCCCGGGTGTCTCGTTGAATATGAGGAAGGTCGCGCCGGGTAAAGAGCATGGCGGAAGTCTACATGGGGGCAAGCTGGAGAGCCTGCCCCCACTATTCGGCAGGTCCAGTGGTCAGCCTGCGGATTGACTTCGTGTCCGTGCGTCTTCGACGGGCAGCCCGAGGCGGAGCCACTCGTCGAGTCCGCCGGCGAGTGGGCGGATTCGACGAATGCCGCGCTTCATGAGTTGGAGCGCCAGCCTGGCGCTCGTCGCTTCGCTGGGTCAGGTGCAATAGAGCGCGATCTCCGCGTGGCGGGAGATCTCCTGATGGCGCGCTGCAAGCTCTGAGGGAGACATCCGCAGCGCGCCGGCGATCATCACCGGATTCGCTAGAAAATCGATTTCGCTGCGCAGATCGACGATGAGGAGATCATCGCCCTGCTGGATGCGTTGCGACAACTCCAGCGGATCAATGCGCGCGATGCGGATATCGCGCAGCAGGCGCCGGCGCTGGTTCCATTTGTAAAAAGCGTAGGCGATCGCAATGACCAGCGCAGCCGCCAAAAAGGAAGCGCCCAATTTGTGCAGGATGAGAAGCGCCCGGTCGATCTCCGCGTGAAACAGCGCGCCGAGAAAGATGTAGGAGGTGGCCCAAAGCAGCGCGCCAGCGAGATCGAGGCCGAGGAATTTCAGATACGGCATGCCCAGCACTCCCGCCAAGGGAGGAGTCAGCACGCCTACACCGGGAATGAATCTCGCGGTGAGGACCGCGAGACTTGCTCGCTTCTGATAGGCGAGGCGGGTCTTGGTGACGCACAGGTCCGGCTCAATAGAGAGGCGGCAGAGCAGGTTCAGCACCCGCGCGCCCTTGTATTTGCCGAGCAGGTACCAGCCGGTATCGGGAATCGCCGATGCCGCGACCGCCAGCAGAATCGCCAGCGTGAAGCTCACGCCTCCCGCATGCGCCACCGCCCCGGTCGCCAGCAGCACGGGAAGGGCGGGGAAGGGCAGCCCCACCTGCTCGGCGAAGGTCCACACGAAGAGGAATATATATTGATGGCTGCTGAAGGGGGTCATGGGCCGAAAGCTAACAGATGTGAGCGATGCCGCGGCGGTTCCATAAACTTTCAGTCCAGGCTGGACATCAGCACCAGAGTGCGCTGTGCGAAGGGGACGAGCAGCAGCGCGGCGGTAGCGGCGAAGGCCAGTCCGAACCCGATGTGCCGCATCATGAGAAAGGGAGCCAGCGCCCAGGCGCAATCGAGCAGGAAGAGCAAGGGAAAGAGGCGCAGATATTTGCGCTTGAACCCCGGCGCGCGGAAGCCCGCGGCCGAGAGCAGAAACAATCGAATAGCAATGCCCAGGGCGGCGGTGGCGATCAGGGTAATCAGGAGCTGAGAGCTCCAATCGGTGAGCGAGATCAGAAGCTGCTGGATCTCCGCCAGGTTCGCCAGCGCGCCGATGTAAAAACCGAGATACATGAGCTGCGCCAGCAGGAGGAGTATTCGTACCAGCGGTTTGGACGCTTGCGGCAGGTCCTGCTGGCTGGTGAGCAGGGTGCGCGAGGGTGGCGGAGGCTGGACCCCAGGCACGGGAGCGGAGGGTGTGGTGACCGCGGCGGCCACAGCTTCGACCGGCGCCAGAAAGCGGTAGCCGCGACGCGCCAAGGTCTCGATATATCGCGGTTGGGCGGCGGAATCGCTGAGCGTGTCGCGCAGCTTGTTGACCGCGCTGTTGAGCGAGTGGTCAAAGTCCACGAAGGTGCCATCGGGCCAGAGGCGCTGGCGGATTTCGTCGCGGGTCACCAGTTCACCGCCGCTTTCGAGCAGCATAAGCAGGATCTGGAACGGCTGCCCTGGGAGACGTAACCGGCGTCCATGCTTGCTCAACTCGCCAGTATGCTCGTCCGCCTCATAGGGGCCGAAGCGGTAAAGGCACTGAGCTCGCGGCGGACTCTCCATAAGAACCTTTCAGTGTATCGGAAGGCCCGCCATGAGGTGTATCGATAAGTCGCGCGAGGTGAACAGCTTACGCGGTGATGTGCGGTTGAGGACGAATGATTCCGCGTGTATGGACTTCAGCGCTCGTTCGCTGCATCCTGGATTGCATGACAGCAGTATCCATCGCAATGTTTGTCTTTCTCGGGGCATCGGTCGTGCCCACGGCGCAGTTGCAGCCCAACACGCTCGCCGCGTTTCAGCGCCATGCGAAGGCAGTTGAAGCGCGGGTTACGCAACAAGAACTCTCGCCCGCGACATTCCTTTCCCTCGGCTCCAAGCGGAACCAGGCGCGAGCGCGACAGGGCGAGATCGTCATTGAGAAGGCAGAAGACTCTCCCCTGCATATACCCGACGGGTTGATCCATCACTGGACCGGCCTCGCCTTCGCTCCCGGAGCGACGGTTGCTCAGGCAATCGCCTTTAGGCAGGAC
>JBDTLH010000159.1:0-6727 GCA_039934875.1 Acidobacteriaceae bacterium
GTAACATCGCGCGATGAAAGCGCCCGAATGCTGCCGTATCGCACGTCTCCGCCGAAGCCCAGTCTGTTACCGCACAGTCGCTGAAGAACCATGTGAACATCGATCCTATGCGGTTCATCGTCATCGCTATTCCACTTTCGCGCGCGATCCGCAACACGCCATCCGCGATCTGCCCCGAGACCCGCTCCAACCGCGGATAAATCTCCTCCTTCTTTTCGCGCAATTGCAGTAAGTTTGCAAGCCCCGCCGCCATCGCCAGCGGGTTCCCCGACAAGGTCCCCGCCTGATACACCGGGCCGAGCGGCGCAACCATATTCATCAGCTCCGCGCGCCCTCCGTACGCTCCCACCGGCAGGCCACCGCCGATAATTTTACCCAGCGTCGTCAGATCGGGAGTGGTGCCGTACAGCTCCTGCGCTCCGCCATACGACACGCGGAAGCCGGTCATCACCTCGTCGAAGATCAGCAACGCCCCATCGCGCTCTGTGATCTGCCGCAACGCCTGCAAATATCCGTCTGCTGGAGGCACGCAGCCCATGTTCCCCACGACAGGCTCCACAATCACACAGGCAATCTGCCGCGCATATTTGGCGAACGCCTGCTCGACCGCGCTCACATTATTGAACGGCAACGCCAGCGTAAACTGCGCCAACTCCGGAAGCACCCCCGCCGAGCCGGGAATCCCCAGCGTGACCACTCCCGAACCCGCCTTCACCAGCAGCGAATCCGCGTGGCCGTGGTAACAGCCGGCGAACTTCACAATGTATTTGCGCTCCGTCGCCGCCCGCGCCAGCCGGATCGCCGACATCGTCGCCTCCGTGCCCGAACTTACGAAACGCAGCTTTTCGATTGCCGGCATGGCGCGAATAATCTCCTCCGCCAGATCCCCCTCGCTGGGGGTGGATGCGCCGAAACTTGTTCCCCGCCCCGCCGCCGCCTGCACCGCCTCCACCACCATTGCGTTGGCATGGCCGAGAATCATCGGTCCCCACGAGCCCACGTAATCCAAATACTCGTTGCCGTCCGCGTCATACATGTATGCGCCCTTGGCGCGCATAATGAACGGCGCCTCTCCCCCCACTGCGCCAAAAGCCCGCACCGGAGAATCCACCCCCCCGGGGATCAGCGCCTCGGCCCGCCGCTGCAAGCGCTGTGATTCGACTAGCTTCATGTTCTCAGTGTATCGGCAAGTGGAAGCGCGCGAGTGTTCGGGCACTCAGCTGTCCGTATTCAGTACGCAGCGGTCAGCTCAATGTTCAATTGCTGACTGCTAATTGCTAATTGCTCGCACTGTGCCCAGTTAGTCGCTGGAAGGCGGCAGCCGGCGGCTGTATAAAGGATGCAACCGAATGAATTCAAATCCACTTCTCCCCATCGTCCTTCTGGCGGCAGCCCTCGCCCTCTCTGCCGGATGCAAGCGCACCCACACCGATTCGACCGAATTCGCTTACATCTCCGCTCCCCAGGCTTTTCTTCGTGATCATGTGTCCGCCGTTTACAACAAGGTCGGAACGCTCAACAACGGGGAGCGCGTGCGCGTCCTGCAGCACGACCGCCGCTTTGTCAAAGTGCGCAACGATGCTGGCATCGAGGGATGGATGGAGCAACGCAACCTCGCCGATGCCGCCACCTACGAGCGGCTCGCCGAGCTTGCCGGCAAGTACGCGACGGTGCCCGCGCAAGCACATGGCGTGGTGCGCAATGAAGTCAACATGCACGTCACCCCCGCGCGCGACTCCGATAAACTTTTTCAACTCAAAGAAAACGACAAGGTGGACCTCATCCAGCGCGCGGTCACCGCGAAGAACGCTGTGACCAGGGCTGCCCCGGCGCCCAAGCCTAAACTCGTCATCGCCGTTGCCCAGACCAAGCTCGAGACCAAGCCTCAGGCCAAGAAGCCTGCGCAAGCTCCGGCCCCGATGGCGCACCCACCAGCGCCACCCGACGCCGTAGCAACTTCTCCTGCGCCCGATCTCGGGCCGCCCGAAGACTGGTGGCTGGTGCGCGATGCCAACCACCGCGTCGGCTGGGTGCTCGGACGCATGCTCGACGTCGATGTGCCGCTCGAAGTGGCGCAATATGCTGAAGGCAAGCGCGTGGTCGCCGCCTTCGTGCTGGCCACCGTTGAAGATCCCGAATCCAATAAACCCAACCATCAGGTCCCCTATTACCTCATGCTTACCAACGAGCCGCATGACGGCCAGGTGCAGGACTTCAACGCCATTCGTGTATTCACCTGGAACACCCGCAAGCATCGCTATGAGACCGCCTATCGTGAGCGCGACCTGAATGGATACCTGCCCGTCTCGGTCGCCAAAGAAGACTTCGGCAAAGACGGCGTCCTTCCCACCTTCACCATTCGCAGCAAGGACGATGCCGGGGCCATGCGCCAGCACAAATATCGCATGGAAGGGGTCCTGGTAAAACGCATCTATGCCCCGGGCGAACAACCAGAGGTGAAACCGCGACGGCAGAAGGCGAGAGCAAAGCATTCTCCGGGCAGAAATCGGCGCTCCCGCAAGCGTGCATGACTACCGAGGATTTTTTCTGGCTGGCTTCTATGGTGCGGCTGTAGCATTTGTTATCTGCGGCTCTCTGCTGCGCAGAGACATACGCCAGGGCAAATTGAGCGTTGCGCCATAACTGTGCAACAGAGATAAACGTTCGAGCCCGAACTGCGTCAAAATGGAGCGTGAGGTGGTCCCGATGGCAATAAGAAGGTGGAGGAACGCCGCTCTGCTGCTCCTGCTCGCCACACTTGCCGCTTCCGCCGGCGCTCAGAGCACACAACTCGTCCCCGGCGACTTCTGTTCAAGCGCGGAGCGTGGCAGGCAGGCCATCGAGCAGTATCTTCATCAGGATCGGGAGACCCAGCGCATGCTGCACCTCTTGCGCGCGTACTTTCAGCAAGCCATCGAAAAGCGGCTCATCCTCAAAAATGGCGATTATCAACCCGCCGACCAGTGGCAGATCAAAGGCGACCGTGTCCACTATCACTCGAGCGAACGCAACCAATGGGAGGACATTCCCAACTCGATGATTGATTGGGCTGCGACGAACAAGTGGAACTCTGCCAAGCCCCCAACCCAGCAACAGCGCTCGACAGCGATGCAGAAGGCAAATCAGGAATATGCCATCGCGGTGAAAGAAGACGAAGCCGCGCATCCCCTGGTCGCCCCCGGAGTGCGGCTGCCCGACGATTCCAGCGCCGAGGGCGGAGTTTACATGCTCGATACTTATCAGGATAAGCCTGAGTTGGTCGAGATGGTGCAATCCGGCGGCGAACTGAATAGGCAGATGGGCAAGAACCTGCTGCGCGCCGTCGTGAATCCTCTCCCCACCGGATCAAAGCAGACCATCGAGCTGCCCGGACGCCACGCCCGCATCGAAGCTCACGTGCCCCAGCCCGCAATCTACATCAATATGCTCGCCGACAAAGACGTCGCGGGCTCGCCGCCGCTACCCAACCCGCGGCGCTGGAAGATAATCCGCATCGAGCAGACCAAAGACGGGCGCATTATCTCCAGGGTGAAAATCAACCTCCTGGGCAAGGCCAGCGAGACCCAGCAACTGGTCCCCACCACCATTCGGAATATCGGTGACAAAAACGAATGGATCGAAGTGAAGCCCACCCAAACGCTTGCCCCCGGGCAATATGCCCTGATCGAAATGCTGTCTCCCTCCGAGATCAACATGAACGTGTGGGACTTCGGCGTCAATCCCTCCGGCCAGGAGAACCCCGCCACCCGCAACGACACCAAGAAAAATCCCTTCGACAACGGATACAGCCGGCTGGGTACCGCCAGCGACCAGCCACCGCCCAAGAAGAAGCCAAAATACTAGCCCTGCCGGTCCAGGAGAATTGATTTGCGTCCGACCCGCACTCTATTAACGGCTTTAGCCACGGAGGAGAAAACTACCGCATTGACGCTTCCGTGATTGTAGTAATGAATGTGCTGCCTCGCAGCCGCAAGCTTCCCGACGCACCTGCAAGCCCCCGAAAGAGTAGAATGGGCAGCCATGATTACTCGGCGGAGCTTTTTCAAAGTTGCAGCGGGCGCAGGCGCGGCGGCCGCAATCTCATCCTCTCTTACTGACCGCATCTTCGCGCTTGAGCCGCGGCGCTGGAATTCGACCCAGCCAAGCGGTCCCATCTTGCTGAACAGCAATGAGAACGCCTACGGCCCCTTCCCCAGCGTGCTCGCGATCTCCAACCCATTTCAGGACGCTAACCGCTATCCCTTCCACTCCGTCGATGCCCTGGCCCACAAGCTCGCAGTGGCCAAGAGCGTGAGGGACGATCAGGTCTTGCTAGGCTGCGGCTCGACTGAAATCATCAAGCTCGCGGTCAACGCCTTTACCTCGCCCCAACGCAAGCTGGTAATGGCCGCGCCCACCTTCGAGGCCGCGGAGATGCACGCCCGCGCAGTGGGTACTCCGGTGGCTCACGTGCCGCTCGCGCCCGATTACAGCCATGACCTCGAAGCTATGCTGGCCCAGGCCCACAACGCCGGCCTGGTGTATCTCTGCAATCCCAACAACCCCACCGGCAGCCTCACCGCACGCAAGCAACTGGAATCATTCATCACCCGCTTGCCCTCCGATACCTACGTATTGATGGATGAGGCGTATCACGATTTCGTTCCCCCAGGCGCCGACTACAAATCCTTCATCGACGCGCCCATCGCGAATGACCGTCTGATCGTGGCCCGCACCTTCTCCAAGATCTACGGCATTGCAGGATTGCGCCTCGGCTATGCCGTAGCCGCACCCGACGCCATCACAAAGATGCAGACGCAATCCCAATCCGACAGCGTAAACGCCTTCGCCCTCCGCTGCGCCACCGCCTCGCTCGACGATCCTGCCGCCCACCGCCTCGCGGTCCAGCGCAACGCCGCCGACCGCGACGAATTCATGCGCCAAACGCTGCGCCGAAATCTGACGGCAATTCCCTCCACCGCCAATTTCGTCATGCTCGATGCCCGCCTCCCAGTCAAACAGGTAATCGCCCATTTCGAGCAGCACAACCTCCTCGTGGGCAGGCCGTTCCCGCCCTACCTCTCCCATCTCCGCGTCTCCCTCGGCACTCCCCCGGAGATGGTCGCGTTCTGGCAGGCATGGGACGCACTGCCGCAAACGAATACGAAGGTGAATTAGAGCGTGATCGTCCTCGCCGTCAACCTCGCCGTCAGGCCCGGCAAAGAGGATTTCGTCCTCCAGCAGTTCCGCCTGCTGCAAGCTGCCTCCCGCCAGGAACCCGGATGCTTGCTCTACGTCGTCCATCGCTCCACCGACGACCCCAGCCGCTTCTTTGTCTATGAGCAATATGCCGGCCATGCCGCCCTCGAGGCCCACCGGCAAGCAGCGCATTTCCAGCAGCATGCGCCCGCAATCTACGAGTGCTGCGCCTCGCAGCAACGCTCGCTATTCCAGCCCATTAGCGATGCCGGTAATAATCAAGAATTGCTTGCAGACTGATCCTTAGTGAAAGCTGCTCGGAATAGATGGCTATTTTACGGAGCGCGCCGGCGCCGCGCCACTGAGATTCACCACGTCCTTCAGCTCTTTGCTCGGCTTGAAAAAGGGGATCTTCTTCGCCGGCACTTCCACCCGGTCGCCCGTCTTGGGATTCCGCCCCACTCTCGGCTGCCGCTGGCGCGTGCGAAAGCTGCCAAATCCGCGGATCTCGATCTTGTCCCCCGCATGCAAAGAGGTGACGATCGAGTCGAAGATGGTCTCTACAATCACCTCGCTGTCGCGGCGCGTCAGCTCGGCGATGCGCGATACCTCTTCGATCAAGTCGGCTTTGGTCATAGAATGACATTCCACCTGAGTTGCGCCCAATCGTCAAGTGGCAAAATGCATAAACCACTTGCCTGCTACAACTTGCGCTAGCATGGTAGGGTGATTCGCCTACAGATTGGCAATATTCAGGAACTTTCCGGCGTCGAAGCCATCGTAAATGCCGCCAATTCCTCGCTCCTGGGCGGAGGTGGCGTGGACGGCGCCATCCATCGCGCCGCCGGTCCCGGCCTGCTCGCCGAATGCATGACCTTCAACGGCTGCCCCACCGGCTCCGCCGAATGGACCGGCAGCCATAACCTCGCCCGCAACGGCGTCAAGTACATCATCCATGCCGTCGGACCGCGCTGGCGCGGCGGCAATCACGGCGAGGCCGCCCTGCTCGCCTCCGCCTACCGCGCCTGCTTCGACATCGCGCGTGAGCTGAAGCTGAAGAGCATCGCCTTCCCCGCCATCTCCACCGGCATCTACGGCTACCCCGTCGAACCCGCCACCGAAATCGCCATCGCCGCCGCCCGCCACGGTCAAGCGCGCCTCCCGGACCTGGAGATTATCTTCGTCGTCTGGCCCGACAAAGCACCGACCTACCAGCGCCTGTTGCATGGAGACCTAACTCCGAAACCGGCTCTAAACTCTTCTGACCTCTGACCTCTAAAACCCTGACCGTTGCCCTCTGACCTCTACGCTCTCCGCATCGCCTGTATGTGCGCTGCAATCTGATACGCTTTCTGCTCATTCCATCTCCGCACCCGCTCCGGCAGGAAGAAACATTCAAACAGCGCCACGATATGCGGAATAAACGTCCAGCAGAAAAGTATGTAAAGAACGCCCAGCCCATTTCTTCCCAGATAGAACTGGTGCGCACCGAAGCTGCCCAGAAAAATCGCCAGCAAAATGGCGACCACGGCATCCTTGCGCACCATGC
>JBDTLH010000160.1:0-4302 GCA_039934875.1 Acidobacteriaceae bacterium
TCCGAATGTGGATTGATTCACGTTGCTCGGCGTCAGTATCGTCTCCTGGGCATTCACTCCGGTTTCGGCAAGATCATTCTTGTGCATGGTAACCGGCACTGACCCGCCACCTCCGCCCGAAGTGACAGTAATGTTCTCACTGGCTTTGATCCATGCTCCGTTGTAGAACTGCACTACTAGATAATGGCCGCCAGCGCCTGCGGAAATGTTGGTATTTACGTTGCCATTATTGTTCTGGTACATCAAATTGTTGTCCAGATACACCAGGCCTCTCGTGACCGGCGCGGTGGACTTAGCCGCTGCCGAAACCAGGAACGGACTCGCCACGCTCTGCCCGTTGGTCGGAGCGCAGATCGTGACCGTATTGTTCTGCCCGGTGGGGATACAGTTCCCGCCCGAACCAACCATCACCGTCGCATTCGCAAATTTCGAAGGATCAGCCACGCTGGTTGCGGTTACGGTATGCGTCCCCGAAGTGCCGGGGGCCTGATAGAGACCGGAAGTGGAGACGGTGCCAATGCTGGGATTTCCGTTCGGCGTCCCATCCACCGTCCAGGTCACGCTCTGGTTGGGATTTCCCGTGACCGTTGCGGTGAATTGCTGGTTGCCGTTCACGGGTATCTGTGCGCTGGTCGGAGATATGCTGACGGAGACCTGGCTGTTGCTTACCGTGAAATATTCCGGCGTCTTCAGCCATGTTCCGACGTACGCTTGCACCACCAGGTAGTGCCTTCCGGGCGCCACATCAAGCGAAGTGTCGATGGTGTAGGTGTTGAGCGCCTGATAAACCAGATTGTTGTCGATATATACGAGTATCTTCGCGGGCGTCTGCGTCGCGGTTACCACCGCCTGCACCGTCACCGGGCTTGATACGGTGGAGTTTGCCAGCGGAGCACATATCTTCACCCCGATCTGTTGCTGTGGAGTGCAGCTATTGTCTGCCTGGGTTGTCAAGTTCACTTGGGGGCTCACATCCACCATCGCCACGTCGGACTTCTTAGCATCTGCAACGCTGGTTGCCACTACCGTGTGTGTACCTGGCGTCAGGGGCGCGGTGTAGATGCCCGCCGTCGAGATTGTTCCCGTCAAGCGATTCCCGCCCAGGATGCCATCCACCCTCCAGGTGACGGCAGGATTACTCGCGTTCAGTACTTTTGCGGTAAACTGCTGGGTCTTGCCGGTCGCAAGCGCCGCCTGGCTAGGCGCGGCAGCGACTGAGACCGACCCTTGCCCTTCCCCCGCGACAGTGATAAACGCGGTCGTCTTGACCACCGTTCCGCCCGCATCCCAGGCATTGACGGTCAGGTTGTGGCGTCCGGCGCTCAAATTCAGCGCGGTTTTCAACGAGTTTGTGCTGGTGCTATATGCGATGGAGTTGTCCACATAGACCTGCATGGCAACAATCTCATGGTCCTGGTCAGTGGCTGCTGCCACCACCTGCACTGGACCACTCACGGTCGCGCCGTTCGCCGGTTCGCAGATCGTAACTGAGGGCATTTGCGGATTCAGATTGCATTGTCCATATGCAGCGGCAGAGCTGCATAATGCAATCAAAAACACCAGGGAAGCGAGTTTTGCCTTGCGTTGAAGTTGCAGCAAAAAGGATGCGCAGCTTGCATTTGTGCGGCAGGCAGAGGTTCTCATGAGGGTCTCCAGAGGTAAAAGTGGGTTTCTGGATAGATGCAGAAGCTCTCGCTGAATATGTCAAGACAAACGACAAAAAACGACGTAGTACTTCTTAACCGTTGGAAGTAAGCAACTTCAATGGGAGGGTGCGGCTAACGGGAGCAGTGCGCCTGCCGCGACTGCCCGGGCTCTGATGGTCCTCGCATGCTCCTTGGCCACTGTCACCGGAGAAGGCACAACACTCATGGCCTGCGCCCTGACGGTAAACGGGCCGCCGAACCGCAGGTCCGCGCTCGCCTGGGTCGAGGTGTGCATCCACATGCCTTCCATCTCACTATATTCCAGGGTGAGGTCGAGGTCCTTTACCCAGAACGAGGGGCTCTTTTGTGGATGTCCATGTATCTTCAGGACGCGGAAGGTCTTTGCATCCACCCAGACCTTCGATTGCAGAAGGTTATGATCGTCCCGCTTGGGGTGCGACTCCAGTATGTAGCAGTTTTGTCCCCGGTACTCAGCGCTCCCGATCAAGGAGAAATTGTAATTGCGCGAGGTCATCTCCATCTGCTCCGGGGCCTTCGTCAATTGCACTTCATGATCGAGGGCATGGCGAATTACGCGCTCACCCATGCCACCGGTAGATCTTTCAATTTCGTAGCGGGTCTGATTCGGAGGCGCATATTCGATTCTCGCCAACAACTCCGTCTGTGGGCGCTGCTTATCCGGAACTCCATCCCGATTGCTGTCTGCGTTGTTAAATATCTGATAGCGGCGCACCAGTTCATAGCCGCGCTGGTCCGCAATCACGTCATGTTGCACCTGAGACATGCGGCCCACAATGGCGGCGAGATCCACATTCGATGCCGGACTGGCTGGCTGGCCCGATGCCATGCCGCACGCCAGCACCATCCCCAGGGCTGCACAGGGTAGCAGAAATCGATTTTGCGTCCGGTCTGGCAAGATATGCCTCTTCTTGTTAGAACCGGATTATAGCCCTTTGGATGTCGGCTGCCTGCATTTTGTGCGGATGCACCCTGGCCCGTGCACTCTACATATTGATGGACTCTCCATACACACTCGAAAACGCGTCCAACATACCCTCAGAGAGCGTGGGATGAGCGTGGATGGTGAACATCAACTCGTCCACCGTCGCTTCCAGCTCCAGCGCGACCACGCACTCCGCGATCAGCTCGGTCGCCTGCGGCCCTATAATATGAACTCCCAGCACCTCGCCATACTTTGCATCGGCTACGACTTTGATGAAACCGTCGTGGCTATGGATGATCGAAGCCTTGGAATTTGCGGAGAACGGGAATTTGCCGACTTTCACCTCATGGCCCAACTCCTTCGCAGCCGCCTCGGTCAGACCAACGCTGCCAATCTGCGGCTCGCAATAGGTGCAACCGGGGATGCGGTCGCGCCGCACCGGTTTCGCATATTTGCCCGCCACCTTCGATGCCACCACGATGCCCTGCATCGCGCCTACGTGCGCCAACTGCGGCATTCCGGCAACAATGTCTCCGATGGCGTAAATGTGCGGCTCCGCCGTCTGCATGTATTCATCGGTGAGGATGAAACCCCGATCAGACTTGATCTTGGTTTTGTCGAGTCCGATGCCGTCGGTACGCGGAGAGCGGCCCACTGCAACCAGCACCTTCTCCGCATCTTTCGCCTGCTGCTTGCCGTCGGGGGTGGTGAAAGTGACCTTCACGCCATCCTTGGTGCGCTCCACTTTCTCCACTTTGGTCTGCACAAAGCTCTCAATGCCGCGCTTCTTGAAGACCCGTAAGAGCTCCTTGCTGACATCCTCGTCTTCCGCCGGAACGAGCCTGGGCAGATATTCGATCAGAGTGATCTCGGTGCCGAAGGATTTATAAATGGACGCAAATTCAACCCCCACAGCGCCCGCGCCGATCACGATCAGCGACTTCGGGATCTCGGGCAGACTCAGAATCTCGATGTTGGTGAGCACCCGGTCGTCCGCTTTGAGTCCAGGCAACATGCGGGCGTCCGATCCGGTGGCGATGACTACGTTTTTCGCCTTCACCAGCTTGCCAGCAACATCAATCGTGACCACGCCATCCTTCGCGGGACCGGTCAGCTTGCCGAATCCGGCAATGACGTCAACCTTGTTCTTGCGCATCAGAAAGTCGAGGCCCTTGGTATGCTTCTGCACGATCTTGGTCTTACCGTCCTGGATGGTCTTCCAGTTCAGCTTCGCGCCCTCAACGCCCTCGATGCCGTACTCCTTAGCGTTTTTAATGTGGTCATAGACCTCAGCGTTGAAGAGCAGCGCTTTGGTGGGGATGCAGCCCACATGCAGGCACGTACCTCCGAGCTGCTTGTCTTTTTCAATCAGCGCGGCCTTCAGTCCAAGCTGCGCCGCGCGAATTGCGCAGGTATATCCACCCGGACCGCCGCCCACTACGGCGATGTCATAAATCGTCTCTGCCAATGTCTTCTCCTGGGCAACTCTCTATTGTAAATGCAGGGCACGGCGGAATCGCGAACGCCGCAAGCCACGGGTCAAGAGTCACGGGCTAAAGCTTCAGCCCGTGACCCGCCTCAGCCCGTGACCCGCTTCGCCTATTTCTGCCCCGCCTTCATCCTGCGCTCCATCTCTTCCGACGTGACATCTTCGACGTGCGTGGCGATCCACCAGTCATTGCCGTTCCCGTC
>JBDTLH010000161.1:0-18480 GCA_039934875.1 Acidobacteriaceae bacterium
CGAGCCGATACTGATCAAAGCGGCCTACGGCTTCGAGCAGAAGACAAAGCACCGGCGGCCACCTCAATTCCTGATGACTGCAGACCTGAAGCCCGAATCCACCGGGCTTTAGCTTACGAGCATACGCTAATGCGCGGATCGAATTCGGCGCATCCTACCCCATGATCAAAGGAGGCCAATAGTGAACGAAAAGCAGGATAATCTTAGCGTGCAACAGCATATTGAACGCAATATCGCAGTACAGCAGAAGTTCGGGGACACAGTCAACAGCGGCAACCTGAGAGAATTTGAGCATTTGGTGGCGGAGGATTCACTCGACCACGATCCGGCTCCGGGACAAGTGAAGGGCCCGGACGGATACATGGAGTTGTTTTCCAAGATGAGGCAGGCATTCCCCGACCTGAAGGTCTCAGTCGATCAGCTGGTAGCGGACGAGGACCACGTGGCGATCGCCTACACCATGCGAGGTACCCATCGTGGGAACTTTATGGGGGTCGCCGGAACCGGGAAGGAGATCCACGCCCACGGAGTCCAGATTGCCCGCTTTCGCCAGGGCAAGATGGTAGAGCGCTGGGGAAGTTCGGATGAGCTAGGCATCATGCGGCAGATCGGGGCGGTGCACCAGCAGGCGGCGTAAAAGCGGGCCGGAGTTCCTGCGTAACCTTAAGAAACAGCATCCCACTGTATCGCATCGCATAGCGCTATTTTGGAGGGATCCGGGTCAATTACCGGATTACTATAGAAACCCTAGTTTCTATGCCGTCGTAAGTTATAGCGGAACAATTCGATAGGGGAACAAACTCTGCAAGCGTGGAGGCGTTCTAATCCTCTGGAATACCTTATTCTTTCCTTATGACGCTGCGCGCCTTGAAAATTTGCAAGCTCTTGGTTCTTGTGTTTGCCGCTGGTTGTCTGCTGCTGCTGGCCGCCTGTTCCGGGTTGCATGGCGCGGTTTCTTTACCGCCTACCGCAACTCTAAGCGCAAGCTCGGGCAGCATTGTCAGCGGGCAAAGCACGACCCTCACCTGGTCCGTGAGCAACGCCACATTGGTCAGCATCGATCAGGGCGTCGGATCGAACCTTGCCGCGTCAGGGAGCGCGACGGTATCGCCAACGCAAACCACTACTTACACGATCACTGCGACTAATCCGGGAGGTTCAATCACAGCTACCGCAACGGTCACTGTGACCTTGCCCACGGCTCCGACCGTCACCCTCTCCGCCAATCCCACCACCATAAACTTCGGGCAATCGACGGTCTTGACTGTGGTAACGACAAATGTCGCCAGCGTGGTGATCAGCAATAACCTAGACGCCACCACCTTCACGCTTCCAGCCGGGGGTGGAACGCAATCCGTCTCTCCTACAAAAACGGTCACTTACACCGCTACCGCGACCGGCAACGGACAGACCGCCACGGCGACGGCCAGCGTCACGGTGAACCCGGCGACGCTGCAGACGATCCAGCATGTGGTCTTCATGCTGCAGGAGAACCGCAGCTTCGACAGCTATTTTGGGATGCTGAACCCTTACCGCAAGGGGAACAATCTTGCTGTGGGAGATGATGGGGTGGAATACGATGTGGACGGCATCGACGACAAAATTCCGGGAGCGACTCCGACGCCGATCAGCAACGATGACGATGAGGGCCAGGCGTTCACCCTTTTTAATACCACCAGCAGTTGCCTCGATGATATGACTTCGGCGTGGCTCGAAAGTTATGGGGACGTTAACCGGTTTGATTTCCTGCTGACGCGGACAATCCCCATGGACGGCTTCGTCCATACCGCTGAGGGCTTTGCCAAGGGCAACAGCCAGCCCACCTTCAGCGACAAAGTCGGGCGCCGCGCCATGGCGTATTACGACCAGACGTTTCTCAATTATTACTACTACATGGCGTCGCAGTTCGCGGTGGCGGACCGCTGGTTCTCGCCCGTTGCCAGCAAGAGCACTCCTAACCGAATTGCGACTTACGCCGGAGGCACGACGCAAGGACTGGTCCGCGACCCCGGCCAGGACGACAAGCTTCCGCAGTTGCTTATCGAAACCATCTTCCAGGAGTTGGACCAGGCAGGCGTGAGCTGGAAGGTGTATTACAGCATTACCCAGAACCAGTGCCCCGCCGGCTCCGACGACTGCACCAACAGCGGCAACCCCTACCCATCCACCACGTTCAGTGCATTTGGGTGGGGCAATAAATACCTGTATCCAAATCCCACCAAAGTTGCATGCACCGGGACCACGGTTGCATCCTCGATAGTGGGCGACGCCTCCAACTCCTTCTGCATCGATCCCACTCGCATCGCTCCCATTACGCAGTATTTCCTCGATGTGCAGGCCAACACGCTACCCAGTTTTGCTTACATTGAGGCGGCATACGGGAATGGAGATGAGCACCCCGGCGATGGCCAATCGATCCTTACCGGACAACAGAAGGTGGCGAACATCGTCAACGCGCTGATGAACAGCCCTTCCTGGGACTCTTCCGTATTTTTCCTCGGCTACGATGAAGGCGGCGGCCCTTACGATCACGTTCCTCCGGTGCCCACGCACACCAACGATTTCACCACCCCGGCGGTGGTCGCAAATTATCCGGTGGACATCAGCAGCATCGCGGTGAACGCGGACACCTATCTGCCGTGTGTGCCGCTACAAACGATTCCCCCGATTCCGCCCTTCCTGCCGGGATGGGCGACCACGCATTGCGATCTGTTGCCGGGGATGAACGGCAATCCGCCAACCGAGCCGGGCGCGAACCCCAATGATGCGCCTGCGTTGCAAGGCTTCGCCGCGCAACTCGGCTTTCGGGTTCCCAACATCATAATTTCGCCCTTCACCCGCAAACACTACGTTGGGCATGCTCCCATGGACCACACTGCGATCTTGCGCTTCGTCGAAGGCCGGTTTCTGCCCGGCTCCGCGCACCTGACTCCGCGGGTGACCGCGCAGCCGGACCTGCTCGACTTCTTTGACTTCACCGGGGCGCCGTGGGCGGTGCCGCCATCCAAGTCAGACACGGCTTTCCCACTGCCGCTGACCGATCCCGGCAACACGACCTGCCACGCCGCCACCATGCAGTAGCAGCGGAACAGAACTGACATGCATCCAAAGCATGTGCCCTCAGCCTATTTGAGATTGCAAAAGACAATTGCGGGGGTGCTTTCCTTGGTCGCTCTCGCCCCGGCCGCCGCCCTCCTGGCAGCCGCACCTGCGGGAGATGGCGCCGACGCGCGCAGCGTGCTCTCCTTTCTGAATCAAGTCATCGAATGGCGGCGGCAGGCAATTGATTCCTCGCGGCTGGCTGATGATCCAGGCGACTTCATCTACACCACGGACAACGCGGCAGCGGCCAACCAGATCGCGGTTCTGGCCTTCCAGTATGCCAGTGCGCAGGCTGCGCTGGTCGCTCCACAGCAGCCGACAGCGAGCGGCCCCGGCAATTCGACGGATAACACTGCTGCGCTCGAGCAACAGACCCAGGACAAAATCACGGGTATTCAGTCGGAATTGGCGAATGTCGAGCGGTTGCCGGCACGGACCTCCGCACAGCGCGCCGGGCGCGACGCCAAGCGGCAAGAGCTGCAGAGTGAGCTGGCACTGGCGCAGGCCCGCCTGGATACGCTCAAGAGCTTCACTGGGTTCATCCGCCAGGCCAACAGCAAAAACAAGAACACAAACGCGGCGGGCAGCCTGACGGAGCAGATCGATCAACTTTCGCGCTCTATTGGGCTTGGCACGGGTCAGCGCAAGGCGAGGGACTCAAGTACCACCGCGGCAAATTCGACTGCTGCTGCTCAGGGCCAAGCCGCCGCGGCGCAGAGCTCCGCAAAGGCGAAGCAACAGCCCAGCGGTATTGTGGGATTGATAGAAGAGTCTCTCGCACTCACCCGCAAGTCGCAAAACATCAACGCGGTAATCACGAGCACGCAGAACCTGCAAGGCTCGCTCAACCGTTTGCGCGCTCCTCTCATGACGGAGCTGGTGGACACGGTTAAGCAGGCCAGCCAGGTGGAGCAAGCGGCGGACACCGCCGACGCCGCGACATTGGCGGCACAAACCAAACAGCTGGACCAATCCACCGCTCGCTTCAAACTGCTCTCCGCCGCTGCGTTACCGATTGGCGAAGATTGTCTGCTGCTGGATACCTATTTGCGCCGCTTGCAACAGTGGAAGGCATCGGTGGACCAGAGCGACGCCACGCTGCTGCGGCGGCTGGGGCTGCAGATTGGAATTGTTGGCGGGGCGATTATCCTGCTGCTCATTTTTTCGGAGATATGGAAGAAGGCGACCTTCCGGTATATCAAGGACCCCCGCCGCCGCAGCCAATTCCTGCTCCTGCGGCGCATCATTCTCGGCGTGATTATTACCTTCGTTGTCGCGTTCGCGCTGGTAACCGAAGCGGGATCGCTGGCGACCTACGCCGGGCTGCTGACGGCCGGCCTCGCAGTGGCGCTACAGAATGTCATCCTCTCGGTAGTGGCATACTTTTTCCTGATCGGTCGCTATGGACTGCATGTGGGCGACCGGGTGACGATCTCGGGAATCACCGGCGACGTATTTGAGATCGGACTGGTGCGGCTGCACCTGATCGAAGTCTCGGGCGCGGGCAACGATATGCATCCCACGGGACGCTCGGTCATCTTCTCAAACTCGGTGATTCTGCAACCCACGATCAGCCTCTACAAGCAGCTTCCCGGGTCCGATTTCGTGTGGCACGAGGTGCGGCTGACGCTCTCGCCCAGCAGCGACTTCCAAAATATTGAGAAGCGATTACTGAAGGCGGTGGACGCAATTTTCGAGACCTATAAGAGCGGGCTGCGCTTCCGCACTCCGAGCGAAGGTCTGGGACTGGGATGGACTGACCCTAAGCCTGCGAGCCGGCTGCGCTTCGCGGAAGGGGGGTTGGAGATCGTGATCCGCTACCCAGTGGAGGTCGCGCGCGCGGGTGAAATCGACGACAAGATCACGCGCGTAATTCTGCACGCCATCTCCGAGGAGGCGGATGTAAGGCTGGTGCCAACCACCGCGCCCAACTTGCAGCCGAACCCTCACGTCGGCAACGCTCCAGTTCAGCCGGCCCCATGACCATGATGACAGTGATAATAGTGATGACGAGAAACGAACTCTTGTACGCTGAACAGGGAGATGAATGCGCTATCGCGAGCTAGGCAGGACCGGATTTAACGTAAGCGACATTGGACATGGGCTGTGGGGCATGAGCGGTTGGAGCGGCTCGGAAGATAAGCAATCGCTGGCGGCGCTGCAACGATCGGTCGATCTGGGCTGCAACTTCTTCGACACCGCGTGGGCTTACGGCGAGGGCCACAGCGACCAGATGCTGGGTCGTATTCTCAAAGAGAACAAAGGCAAGCGTCTCTATGTTGCATCGAAAGTGCCTCCTCTGAACCGGAAGTGGCCCGCGTCTTCCGAACATCCGCTGCACCACGTTTTTCCTCGCGCCCACTTGATCGAATCCGCCGAGAAGATACTGGACGCGCTGGGGACCGAAACCATCGATTTGCTGCAGTACCATGTCTGGGATGACTCCTGGGCGGGTGAAGCGGAGTTTCGCGAGACCGTGGACGAATTGAAATCATCGGGCAGGATCCGCGCCTTCGGCATCAGCCTGAACCGCTGGCAGCCAGTTAACGGAATCGAAGCCATCGGCAGCGGAGTGGTGGATACGGTGCAGGTCATTTACAACATCTTCGATCAGTCGCCCGAGGACGATCTCCTTCCCCTGTGCCGCGAACAAAACGTCGGAGTGATCGCGCGGGTTCCGCTTGATGAAGGCAGCCTGGGCGGAAAAATGACACGCGAAAGCAAGTTCCCCAACCAGGACTGGCGCGCCAACTACTTCAATCCTGAAAATCTCAGCGCGACCATGGACCGCATCGACGAATTGAAGTCTGTGCTGCCCGGAGGGGTTTCGCTTCCGGAACTTGCATTCCGCTTTATCTTGTCTAATCCGGACGTGAGCACCACCATACCGGGAATGCGCAACCCGGCGCACGTGGATTCCAATCTCGCGTGCAGCGACGCGGGGCCGCTCTCCCCTGAGTTGCTCTCGAAGCTCAAGCGGTTTCGTTGGGAACGGCGACCGCAAAGTTGGTCAGCCTGACTTGTTAAGGGGTAGTAGTTCCCCCAATTTGAGCTGGATCGGCAGGTCCCTCCTTCAGCTCTCGATTTATGCATCTCACTGTGGGCAAACGAATCTAACCTGCGCGTACGGGTAGAGTATGAGCACCGCAACACAAATTACGGCAACCGATACCGCCTTGTCTGGTGAGTTTGTGCGCGTGCGCCACGCAACTGAGCAGCTCGCCCGCCCGCTCAACGCCGAAGACATGATGCTGCAATCTATGCCGGACGCGAGTCCGGCAAAGTGGCACCTCGCCCATACCACATGGTTTTTCGAGACCTTCATTCTCCGCCAACACCTGCGCGGGTACCGGGTTTTCAACGACGATTTTCTTCGCGTCTTCAATTCGTATTACAAACAGGTCGGGGACCACCCCAACCGCGCGATGCGCGGTCTCTTCTCCCGACCCACGCTTGACGAGGTCGTGGCTTACCGGCAGCATGTCGAGCGCGGTATGGCGCAGCTACTGCAAGGCGAAGCTAGCGCCGCAGCAGAATCGCTGCTTACGCTAGGCATGAACCACGAGCAGCAGCATCAGGAACTCATGGTCACCGACATCAAGCATGCATTCTGGTCACAGCCTTTGCAGCCGGCGTACCACCACCAGCCTCGAAGCCGGAACAAAGAGCAAGCCATTGCCGCATCACCGGGCGATTGCAAATGGATCCCATTTCGCGGAGGCATTCACGGCATTGGATTTTCCGGTGACGGATTCTGCTTCGATAATGAAACCCCGCAACATCAGACTCTACTTCGTCCCTTCCGCCTCGCCTCCCGCCTTGTCACCAATGCCGAATATCTGGAATTCATACGCAGCGGCGCGTATAGCGAACCCTCGCTCTGGCTCTCCGAAGGATGGGACACCATCGTGCGTGAGCAATGGCACGCACCGCTTTACTGGGAGCGCGACCAAGCAGATGGCTGGCGCGTATTCACCCTGCACGGGTGGCAGCCGCTCGATCTTGCCGCGCCCACCTGCCATATCAGCTACTTCGAAGCGGACGCCTTCGCGCGCTGGTCGGGCGCGCGCCTGCCCCTCGAATCGGAATGGGAGATAGCGGCCCGTGAACGCGCCGTGCCGATTGCCGGCAACTTTTCCGAAAGTGGATTGCTCCATCCGCGCGCATCGGGCCAGGGCGGCGCGCTGCAACAAATGTATGGCGACGTTTGGGAGTGGACGGCGAGTCCCTACACCGCGTATCCCGGTTTCGTGCAAGCCGCGGGCGCGATCGGTGAATACAACGGCAAGTTCATGTGCAACCAATACGTCCTGCGAGGAGGCTCCTGCGCTACTCCGCAGTCGCATATTCGCGCCAGCTATCGCAACTTCTTCCCAGCCCACGCGCGCTGGCAATTCTCCGGGATAAGGCTGGCTTCCGATGGCGACACGGTCCGCAGAAATAATGACGATGAGCGTTGAATCCACAGCAATGGAAACGCCGCAGACCGCGCTTCGCTCCGAAATCGCGGAGGACGTCTCTCTGGGCCTGTGCGAACATCCCAAATGGCTCTCCGCGAAACTCTTTTACGATGACGAAGGTTCGCGCCTCTTTGAGGAGATCACCCGCCTTCCCGAGTACTACCTCACCCGCACGGAAGCCGCCATTCTGCGCCAGCATGCGGGTGAAATGATTGAGTTGGCTGCAAACGGAAGCGCGGAACCCATCAAGCTGGTCGAACTGGGCGCGGGCAGCGCGAGTAAGACCACGATCATCCTGGAAGCGGCGTCACGCACCCAGACTCACGTCGAATATTTTCCCATCGACGTCTCCTCGGCGGCCTTGGATGAGGCCGGCACACGCCTGCGCAGCCTGCTTCCTCAGGTCAGGGTCAAACCCCTGCATCTCGATTACGACTCCGGCATGTCTGAAGTGCACAAGATCGCGGGCCGTAAGCTGGTCCTTTTTATCGGCTCCAGCATCGGCAACTTCGAACCGTTCGAAGCTTCCAGCATTCTCGCCAGCTTGCGCCGCAATCTGGCCCCTGGAGACGCTGTACTGCTGGGCACGGACATGCGCAAGTCCTCCCGCATACTCATTCCCGCTTATGATGACGCGCGGGGAGTCACTGCCGCCTTCAATAAGAACATCCTGATGCGCATCAATCGCGAGCTTGGCGCGGATTTCAACCTGCAACAATTCGTTCATCGCGCGCGCTGGAATGCAAAACTCAGCCGCATTGAGATGCACCTCGAAAGCATTACTCGGCAATGCGTGGCCATCCCCGATCTCGACCGCAGCTTTTACTTTGCTAAAGGTGAAACTATTCATACCGAAAATAGCTATAAATTCACCCCTCCGATGCTTGAGTCCGTCATCGCAAATGCCGGACTTGTTCGGGAGCAGACCTGGATGGATCGCCGGAAATGGTTCAGCGTGCATTTGCTGCGGGCAGCAGAGAGCGAGTAGCAGTCAGTATTCAACATTCAACATTCAACATTCAACATTCAATGTTCAATATTCAGCAGTCAACATTCCAACTCACCTTGCTTTCAAATTTGCAATTCTGAGCGCAGCGAAGGATCTCGCGTTGTGCTTTCACCCCGACGAGAGCCTTCCCTGGCTGCGATAAGCAAGTAATCCCTTACTTTAGGAAGACGACCGCTGATTGCCGCCTACTGCTACCCTACCCGCTCGATCTCCACGCTATTCACCACCACATCCTTAGCGGGACGGTCTTGGCGATTCTTCGGCACATTCGAGATCTTCTCCGCGATCTCCTGCCCTTCAACGACCTCACCGAAGATCGTATGCTTGCCGGTCAGGTGCGGGGTCGGTACTGTGGTTATAAAAATTTGGCATCCGTTAGTATTCGGCCCGGAGTTCGCCATCGCCAACTTGCCCGGCCTATCGAATTTGTGCGCGGATCCCTTGGTTTCATCCTGAAAAGTGTATCCCGGGCCGCCCATGCCGGTGCCGGTTGGATCACCACCCTGAATCATGAACTGCGGGATGACGCGGTGGAATATCGTCCCGTCATAGAGCCGCGCATTGCTTTTGGAGCGCGTGCGCGGGTCGGTCCACTCCCGCTTGCCCTCCGCCAAATCGATAAAGTTCTTCACCGTAATCGGTGCTTCGTTCTCAAATAATCTACACACGATCTCGCCTTCTGAGGTCTTGAAGTGCGCATAAGTGCCGGGTTGCCGTGCCATAATTGCTCCTTTCGATAACCCGCTATTCTAAATGCTACTTCGGGGTCACAGAGGCTTTCTTGCGCGCCACTGCCCTCTTCTTTGCGGCTACCGGAGCTTTCACCGCCGCCGCGGCCGCCGCATCGGTGAAGGTGATGCTGGTGATACTCGGCGGATTGTCTGGCCGATCTTCGCTGTTGCGCGGCAGCCGGGCGATTTGCTTCACCAGCGCCACCGACGCGTCGTCGCATTGTCCGAACAAAACGTAACCGGAGTCTTTCGGCACCATGCGGCTGCCACGCCGGCACCCATTTTCGTCCAGGCAGGGATCGAGAAATGGGGTTGGGCCCTCAGTGATGAAGAATTGCGAGCCATTGGTATTGGGGCCGGAGTTTGCCATCGCCAGCTTGCCCCCCTTGTCGAAGTGCATCTCCGGCGTCAACTCATCCTTGAAGCTATAGCCCGGATTCCCCTCGCCGGTTCCGGTTGGATCGCCGGTTTGCACCATGAAATCCGGAATCACGCGGTGAAATATCACACCGTTGTAGTAGGGCTTTCCTGTCACCTGCTGTCCAGTGCGCGGATCCGTGTAGGACTTTGTCCCTTGCGATAACTGGATGAAATTCTTGACTGCCACCGGCGCTTGCTTGGGATCGAGCGTACACGTCATATTGCCCACGGTAGTATGAATGTGCGCCACCGGCTCTTTGAATTTTGTGGCGTCTTTCGGCTGCGCAGGTTTTCTTGCCGCATGGTGCGTTGCTGCCTTGCGGTGAGTTGGGATTATTTTTTTATGCGGCGCGGGAGCAGTGGTGGTCGGGGTCTGCCCTCCAGCGCCCACAGCCAGTAGCAATGCAAAAACGGTAAGACGAATCATCTATTTTGGTTGGTCCTTTTCATTCGCGGAATGGGTCGCGCCGGCCTCCGCCGTCGGTTCTTCTTTCTGGATCTGTTTTGCCACCAGCTCCACCTGATGGAAGACGCGCAGCAGGTTGCCGCCGAGTATCTTGTGGATCTGCTGCTCGTTATAGCCGCGCTTCACCAGCTCTTGGGTGATCTTGGGCAGATCAGCGGCGGAATCAATGCCCTCCGGCGAAGAGGGAATGCCGTCAAAATCCGATCCTAGCCCCACATGATCGATGCCCGCCACCTTTGCCACATGGTCGATGTGGTCGATCAGCGAACTCAGCGGCGGACGCGGTATCTTGTTTGCCCACTGCGTGCTTAGCTTGTGCTCTTCGGTAGCGCGCGTCTTCGCATCCGCGTTTTCTGCGTCTAATTTCTGATCAAGCTCTGCCGTGGCGGCTGCGCGCTCCTTTGCCATCCCCTCGTAAGCCTTGCGGAAGTTCTCATCCACAAATGCGGAATAGAAGTTGACCATGACAACGCCGCCGCCGCGAGGACCGTTGGCGACCGCCTTCAACATCTCGTCCGTCATGTTGCGCGGTGCGTTAGTCAGCGCTCGCGCCGAAGAGTGCGACGCGATCACCGGCGCGCGGCTCACCGTTACCGCGTTATAAAAGGTCTTGTCGGAGACATGGCTGATATCCACCATCATCCCCAGCCGGTTCATCTCCCGTACCACGTCCTTGCCGAATTCGGTAAGGCCGCCATGATGCTTCACGTTGGAGTTTGTGATGTCCCCCGAGGAATCCGCCCAGTCGTTCGAGTTCGACCAGGTCAGCGTCATATAGCGCACCCCCAGACGGTAATAATCGCGCAGTAGCGCCAGGCTGTTCTCGATCGAGTGGCCGCCCTCGATGCCCATCAGCGCACACAATTTGTGCGGCGTCTGCGCGTGGTTGCGTTCAATATCTTCGGGAGAAAAACACATGCGCATCTGTGCCGGATGCTTCTGCGCCTGCTCATAAACCGCATCTATCAACTCCAGCGTGCGGTGCGCGAATTTTCCTTTGAGTGCTGGATTGGAATCGTCCACCCATATGGAAAAAAACTCCGCGCCAAGATTGCCCTCGCGCGCCGTTTTGAAATCCAGATATCCGCCGTATCCCGTGGGATTCGCCATATCGTAATTCTCATCAAGCAGGCGCTGTGTAGTGTCCGCGTGAGTATCAACAATGATGGCTGAATTATGGATTGCTTTGTAATCTCTGGACATCTGCTTTTTGTGCGTTCCTGGATGCATTGCGGTGGGCGTAGGGCTTTGCGGGGTGGGCTGGGCTTGCGCCATCGCGGCAACGCAAGCGGGAGCGATGAGCAGCAGAAGCGCTGCGCTATTTCTCAACATTGTGCCTCGATTTGTCATGAAATCCGTTCTTAAGGACAATGAGGCGCGGCGAACCGCCTATTGCCTAACCAGGTGCACAGTTTACAACAGCACAAGAAATGGGTAACCACTTTCGGCACTTGGAGGGAATAATGAAAACTAAAGTGCTGTCTTCCGCCAACCTTGTGAGCGGCCGCGAGGAATCCTTTCGCGCCTCTCTGGTATCTAAATTTCTGTATCCAGCTACTTAGCTAAAGTAAAAAGGAGAACGCACGACATGGCGAACCTGTTGAACATGCTCTTCGGTTGCTGGCACAACAAGTGTAGTTTCCCCATCACCACCAAGACCTCCGCAGGTCGCCGTTCGCCCGCTGCGCTGGCCACCGGAACCTACGTTGTTTGCCTCGATTGCGGTAAAGAGTTTCCTTACGACTGGAATGAAATGCGCATGCTCTCTGGTTCCGCGCAACGAAGATTGGCGCGTGCCCATGCGCTCGAGGCCCGTGAATCGTTTGCCACATCCAACGGTCGTGCGGCGTGAGCTTGCTGATCGGTCTGGCAGATTCAGGTGGCGATCAGATACTCGCTCTGCACCATGCCGCTCATATACGAGCGCGTAGCCACATGCTCGAGTCGAATATCGGGCGAGAGACGCCGTGCGGCTCGCAGCCTTGATTGGCAGCCAATCCAGCGCATCATCGTCGCGGGCAATGAAGCCATCGAGGCTGGTCGCAATAAATACAGACGCTTTCATGCAACCCCGGAACTTGTCTTCTGGGTCAGCAACTTCTGGGCGACGTTCATCACGTCCGTTACCGTAAATATGCCGCACAGCTTGCCCTTGTCCTCGACCAGCACGCACTGTATCTTCTTCGCCTGCATCAATTCGATCGCCTGCTCCACGGTCGCGTCCGGCAGCACGCACACCGGATTCCTGGTCATCGCCGCGGTGATCGGCGTCTCCTGAAAGATGCGGTTCTGCTCCTCCAGCGTAACCGGCGCCAACACGGAGGGGGTGAGCAGGCGCAGATCGCGGTCGCTCAAGATGCCAACGATTCTGCCCTCCTCGCTCAGGATTGGCAGATGCCGCTTACCGGTGCGTCGCAGCAGCAGTGCCGCATCCAGCAACTTCGCACCATCGCTCAGCGTGGTTACTGAGGTCGTCATAAAATCGCGCACCAGGTATGGAGACATCTTTCCCCCGAACTACTCGCCTCAGCTTATCACCAGCCCGGTAGTCCCTGGTCTTCACGCAGGGACAGTAGCTCGTTAGAATGCGCCTTCCGGCATTGCGCTCATGCGCTCCTACGCCTTAGCTGCCGCCACTTTCCAACTAACCGCTGCTCCACATAGCTGCTTCGGCAACCCTGCGACGCTTTAGGCCGGCGAGCTCGACGCCGGCGGCAAAATCCCAGCGCCGAAATTGATCTGGCACGTCAGCAAAGGTCCCCGAATTGATGGCTAGCAGCAGCGTGCTCTCAACCAAGGCATGGCAGCCCAGATTATAGGCGAAGGCACACAGCGCGTCGAACTGGCACTGCTTCAGCGGGAGCTTCACTATCTCCGTGACCTCCTGCGCAACACGGCACAGCGACGACGCGAGCAGCGCCTTCGCGTCGGGTTCGCTGATCCCCTCGGCATATCCCTCTGTTCCATCGCAATTTCCTCGATGCAATAGAGTCCCATAGCCGATGGTGCAGTGGCCCGCCGCATCGTTATATTTGTTGGCAGAAAAACCCTCGAAATAAGCAACGATATCAATGCACGCTTGCGACGCATCCATTCAGAGTACCTCGGGCGCAGATTACCACCCTTTCCCCGCGTGTGGAAACAAAAATGCCAGCCGGCAATGGCCAACTGGCATTCACACCTTCCGTAGCTACTGCTGCTGATCGCGCCGGTGCAGCGTCGGGGCTCCGTCGTCCTTTTCGGTCTTGTTGCCGTTCTGATCCACGCTGGCGCGCCGCAGCGTCGGCCTCCCCGCGGAGTCCTTATCGTCCTTCAGCTTGCGCTTGTTCTCAATCCGTGCCAGCCGCGCCTTCACCGTATCGAACTCAGAGGTCGTCACCACATACTGCGCTTTGGAGGGCAGTATGCGCGCGATCTCCTCCTGCGATTTTTCTATCCGGTCCGGAGTTTGCGGATGGGAAGAGAACGCCTTCACAATGGTGTTCGGCTTCTTCTTCTCCTGCGCCTGTACCTTCTCGAAGAAATCAATGAAAGATTGCGGATCGTACCCCGCCTTATACATGTATTCAACCCCGAGGAAATCCGCCTCCGACTCGAAGTTGCGCGAAAACTGCATGAAGGTCAACGGCACGGCGATGTTATAGGCCTCATACGCCGCGTATCCGATGCCGCCGCCCATCACCATCAGCGGGATGCTGCCGATTTGTGCCCAGTTGGAACGGGTCATTTGCCGCATCGCATGGTGGGCGCAGACGTGCGCCGTCTCGTGCGCCATCACACCCGCCAGCTCCGATTCATTATCCGCCGCCAGAATCAGCCCCGAGTTCACGTAAAAAAAGCCGCCCGGCAATGCGAATGCATTGATCGAGTCATCATCAACGACTTTAATCGTGAAGGGCACCTTGCAATCGGAATTGCGCACAATGTTCTGCCCCACCCGGTTCACATACTCATTCACCACCGGATCGTCGATCAGCTTTACCGTCTGCTCCACCTGCTGGGCATACTGTTTGCCGATCCGGACTTCCTTATCAATGGAGTACCAATTGCCCAGACCGCGGCCGCCTATGCTGCGGTTGCCAATCTCATCCACATCATCTTTCTTGCTCAGCTTCTTCTTGTCTTTATCTTTATCACTGTCCTTTGCGTCTTTCTCTGTGACAGGTTGCGGCAAGGGCGCTGCCCCGTCCTGCGGATTGCCCGCGACATCAGTCCCCGGCGCCGTGCCTGCGGTCGTTCCCGGTCGCGTCGGCGCAGATTTGCTGAGCACCGGAGGCTGATCGCCGGTCTGAGGGGCTGAGCTGGAAGGGGCTGGGGCCGCAGGTGCCTTGGTCGAGGCAGGGTTCGCCTGTCCTTGTGCTTGCCCGGTGTTGCTGCTCTGCGCGCCTGCCCAAACGGCCAGCGAAAACACGGCGGCTACGGCAATTGTCCGAATTGTTGCAAAATTTGTCATTTCAGCCTCGAATACTGTCGCTACCCTGTCTTAATTAGACGCTAATTGTGGACTGATGTCGCGTAATTTTTAGTCACAGCCGCTCGATTTAGTGGAATTTAGCCCTGCAATTGCCCGCCGCCGCTCCCGCCGGAGGCTGGCAGCTCACCTGAATTCCGAATTGTCTGCCGAGGGTCCGATTCCCAGCCTGGATGATGATGATATGAGCTACACAAAAGCCGCGCTTGCCTTGACACTGCTGCTCTGCGAATTTATTCTCAAATGTCCCGCACCTAACGTCGGTGCTGTTGGTGTGGGGGCGCAGGGCTTTGTCCCGCGGAACTTCGTCCCAGCCGTATGCCAAATACTTATTTTTCTAATTATGTACCTCTGCTGATGCAGGTCGTACTCGCCATCATTGTCGGAGGCGCGATCCTGACGCTCTCCGCTCTTCTGGGCAAGCACCGTTACAACAAGTTCAAGATGGGCGCATACGAGTGCGGCATCACGCCCACCGGCGACGCCCGTGGACGGTTTTCGGTCAAGTTCTACATGGTCGCGATGCTCTTCATTCTGTTCGATGTGGAAGCCATCTTTCTCATCCCTTGGGCGGTGGTGTTTCGCGATCTCAAAGGTATTACCCATTCCGGCTGGTTCGGCTTTTGGGAGATGCTGGTTTATATCGGCATCATCCTGGTCGGGTTCTTCTATATCTGGAAGAAAGGCGTGCTCGACTGGAACAAACCAGAGCGCGCGGACTTGTGAAACAGCAATTAGCAATTTGCAGTAAGCAATTAGCAAAGGCCTAGGACCGGACATGCCGCTTGAACCAGCGATTACCGATATCGAGCAGTTAAAGACCAATCCGGCGCTGGCTGCGCTGCTCGACTGGAAGCGCGACGCAATAGAGGGCGCGAAATGGGACCGCGACGAGATGACGATCTTCCTGGAACGCGCCGCGCTGCGGGATGCCTGCCGCCTGCTGCGCACCGGCAGCACGGATTTCAACTTCCTCGCGGACGTTACCTGCGTCGATCTTTATCCCACGGAGCCCCGATTTGAGGTCAAGTATCACCTGCTCTCGCAGAGTCGCAAGGAGCGCCTCCGCTTAACCGTGCGGCTTAATAGCGAGGACGCGAATGTTGAATCGCTCTATCCGCTTTGGCCCGCCTGCGATTTCTTCGAGCGCGAAGTCTTCGACCTCTTCGGCGTTCGCTTCCTTGGCCATCCCAATCTCATTCGCATCATGATGCCCGATGACTGGGTGGGACATCCCATGCGCAAGGATTATCCGGTCGAGGGCTATCGTTGATGCCGACCTCTGATTTCAATCCTACGTCGGTCCACCTTGACCCAAGCATTGCTCTCGAGACGGCTGACGATCAGACCATGGTCCTGAACATGGGGCCGCAGCATCCCTCCACCCACGGCGTACTGCGCCTGGTGCTGGAGATCGATGGCGAGACGGTCCTCAAGCTGGTGCCGGACATCGGCTATCTGCACACCGGCATCGAGAAGACCTGCGAAGCGAAGTTCTACCAGCAGGTCGTGCCCATGACCGATCGGATCGATTATCTGTGCCCGCTGATCAATAATCTGGCATATTGCCTGGCGGTGGAAAAGCTGATTGGGCTGGATGTACCGCCCCGCGCCCGATACATGCGCGTGCTCCTCTCCGAGCTGACTCGTATCGGCTCGCACCTGGTCTGGCTGGGCACTGGCGCGCTGGATTTAGGCGCCATGTCCGTCTTCCTCTACTGCTTCCGCGAGCGCGAAGAGATTCTGCGCCTCTTCGAGAACGTCAGCGGACAGCGCATGATGACCAGCTATTTCCGCGTCGGCGGCCTCGCCCTCGAACCACCGCTGGATTTTCTGCCCCGCGTCAAAGCATTCATCGATGGAATGAATGGGCACATCGACGAATACGAGAACCTGCTGACCAACAACTCCATCTGGGTGAACCGGATGAAGGGCGTGGCCCACATCAGTAAAGAAGACGCCATCGCGTATGGCTTGTCCGGTGCGTCGGCCCGCGGCTCGGGCGTCGATTGGGACATACGGCGCGATATGCCGTATTGCAGTTACGAAGAATTTGAGTTCAAAGTGCCAGTCAAACAGGAGGGTGACGTTTACGCCCGGTATCTCTGCCGCATCGCGGAGATGCGCGAGTCGGTGAAGATTATTCAGCAGGCAATTGGGAAGGTAGGGGCATGCGGCAACGGTCCCATCAAGGCCGACTCGCCAAAAATCATCCTTCCCGATCGCGAAAAGATGAAGACCCAAATGGAAGCCCTTATTTATCACTTCAAGATCGTGACCGAGGGCTTTGCCGTTCCCGCCGGAGAAGTCTATGTGCCGGTAGAGTCTCCGCGAGGAGAGATGGGATATTACATCGTCAGCGATGGCACCGCAAAGCCATACCGCGTCCACATGCGCTCTCCGTCTTATGCAAATTTGCAGGCCTTACCGAAGATGTGCGTGGGGCGCATGCTCGCAGACGTGGTCGCGGCGATTGGCAGCATCGATATCGTGCTGGGGGAGATAGACAGGTAGAGCGATTTGCAAATTGTCGAATTGTCGAATTGTCGAATTAAAATGCCTTCGGGAGCAGTCGAACTCAAAGCACGGACAAAAGAATTCGCGGTTAGAGTAGTGAGGTTATTCAGAAAGCTGCCGCGGACGGCAGAAGCACGAGTGATAGGCAGGCAATTGCTGAGATCCGCTACCTCAGTGGGTGCTAATTACAGAGCAGTGTGCCGAGCAAGATCGAAAGCAGAATTTGTCGCAAAGTTGGGAATCGTGGTGGAAGAAGCAGACGAGTCAGTGTTTTGGCTCGAACTGCTTGTTGATACGGAAATATGCAAACTGGCCGCATTAGAGCCGCTGACTAAGGAACCTCGCGAGTTGACCGCAATTTTACCGCATCCCAGCGCACTGCGCGAGGTTGGTAAATTCGACAATTTGGAAATTTGATAATTTGACAATATTCAGTTCACAGCTCGAAGCAAAGTTTGAACGCCTCGCCACCCTCTACCCGGTCAAGCGCTCCGCCCTCGTCCCAATGCTTTTGTATGCCCAGGATGAGATCGGATATCTCTCCGATGAAGCGATCGACGATATTGCACAGCGCCTTGAGCTTACGCCGCTCGAAGTCCGCAATGTCATCAGCTATTACTCGCTGCTGCGGACCCGGCCCATGGGCAAGTATCACGTGCAGGTATGCACCAACATCTCCTGCATGTTGCGCGGAGCGGAAGAACTCTTCGCCCACTGCGAGGAAAAGTTGGGCATCGGCAACAAGCAAGTCACGCCCGACGGCGCGTTCTCGCTCGAAGAGGTGGAGTGCATCGGGGCCTGCTCCTGGGCGCCTGCAATACAGGTAAACTACGATTTCTATCTGGACGTAACTGACCGACAGATGGACAAACTTCTCGACGACTATCGCCGCAAGGCGGCAATAGAACAACAATGATGAATACCCTCTACACGCCGACTCCGCTCGCCTCGCACCCCGATGAGGTGCGGCTCATCTCCTGGCGCTGGGACAAGGGCGCAGCCGACATGGACCGCTACCTTGAGCTGGATGGCTACAAAGCCGTGCGCAAGGCGTTGGAGATGAGTTCGGACGACATTATCAACGAGGTCAAGGCCTCCAACCTGCGCGGTCGCGGCGGCGCGGGCTTCCCCACGGGCATGAAGTGGGCTTTCGTCCCCAAACAATCGGACAAGCCAAAATATATTCTTGTCAACGGCGACGAATCCGAGCCGGGAACCTGCAAAGACCGGCTGATCGTCGAATACGATCCCCATTCGATCATCGAAGGCGTGATCATCGCCGGCCTCGCCGTCGGCGCAAAGCT
>JBDTLH010000162.1:0-27929 GCA_039934875.1 Acidobacteriaceae bacterium
ATTGCAGCTTCGCGTATAGCTCGGGCATGGCGGCGAGCCATTGGTGGGCGAGGAAGTTGACGTATCCGGTGCGGAAGAGGCGTTCGGTGCCAATGAAGGTATCTTCGCCGAAGGAGGAGTAGGGAACGCCGCCTCCGTGCTGGAAGCAGCGAATGGTCTCGGGCAGCAGACGGTAGTGGTCGGGGACCATCTGGGCAAGTCCGCCGACGAAGAAGGGGCTATTTTCGTCGGTCAGGACGGCGGCGTTCTCGGGCGGAAGGGTAAACGTCTGGGCGGCGGGATCATAGGCGACATACTGCGCCGCAGTCATCGAGGAGAGCCACTCGCGCAGATAGCGCTCATTGAGTCCGGTGGATTGCGCGAGCTGGTGACAGGTGACGGGACCGGCTCCCGCCATACTCTTGAAGATGCCGAGCCGGTCACCGATGTAGAGCAGGGGGCCGCACATGGCGGCGGAGAGGTCTGCGACGGCACGGTGGGCGAAGTTCATGATCTGGTCGGGTGAGGGCTGAGGAGAGACTGCGGGAGAGGATGCCATAAGGGGCTCCGGGCGCACAGCAGAGAATTAGGGGGAGGGGCCGTGCAGCGAGACAGACTATATTGCAAAGCAGAGTGGTATGCAAATTGTGGGTTGCTGCCGTAAAACGCAGCCGAAGCGGGAAAGTGGTCTTTGCAAGTAGCGCGAACGTCTATGATGTTGCCATGAGTTCGGAGACTGAGTCCTCACAGGTTAACGATCCTCGACTTGCAGAGACTCTCGCGGAACTGATGAGCCGTGAACCCATTTTTCATCGCACCGAACTGGGAACAACGCGGGCCGATTTTGACGGCATGATGGACCCCGAATTTTGGGAGATTGGTGCATCGGGCCGTCGTTATGACCGGGAGGATGTGTTGGAGGTTCTTGAGAAGCGCTTCCATGACTCATCCCGGCCAGAGGATTTGTGGGAGACCAGCGGGTTTGAGTGCCGGAGGCTGGCGGGCGAGGTTTATTTGCTGACTTATACCTTGCTGCAAGAGAAGCAGCGCAAGAGTCGCCGCACCGCCATCTGGCAGAGGACGGATAGTGGATGGAAGATAGTCTTCCATCAAGGCACTTTGATGCAGGACTGATTAGCAGTGATGTGTCGAGCTACTGCGGCTTCCAGCAACCCATGGTCCCTCACTCCCGTGGAGCCGCCGTATCGTTCGATCAGGTCGGCATGGATGGCCAACGCTTCAGCTAAGGTGAGGTAACCTGTCACTCGGCGAGCTTTTTGTAGAGCAGGCCGTACTTGTCTTCGTCAGTGCTGGCGAGGTACGCGCCCATAACATGCGCGCGCGGCTTGGCATGCTCGTGCTTTTCGATGAGGTCGGCCAGGGCCTCGTCCATCAGCGCCTGGAGTTGGCGGCCTTCTTTTTGCGCGAGCACGCGTACCCTGGTTAGCACTTCCGAATTGACCTGGGTAGCAAATTTCTCGCGCTGCGGGGACACATCGCACCTCGATCTCAGCCTATCATCATCATGATCATGATCATGACAAATCATGAAACGGAAGTCTATGGTTGTGTCCGGGCGCTACTCCTGGCGCAGCGCATCCACCGGGTTGACGCTGCTGGCGCGGCGAGCGGGGATGGAGCAGGCGATGACCGCGACCACCGCGAGCACGAGTATGCCCAGAGAGAACGAGAGCACGTCGTGGGTGGTGGTCTGGTAGAGCATGGACCCGAAGGCGCGGGCGGCGAATAAGCAGAGCACGACGCCGATGCCGCAGCCCAGGGCGGCCAGCGTGATCCCCTGGCGCAGCACCAGCAACATGACCCCGCCGCGGGATGCGCCGAGGGCCATGCGCACACCGATCTCGCGCGTGCGCTGGGCGACGGAGTAACCGAGCACGCCGCCGATGCCAGCGGCGGCGAGCAACAGCGCCACTAATCCAAAGGCGGTCAGAAGCAAGGTGTGGAAGCGCTGCGGCGCGAGCGATTGCGAGAGACGGTCGCTCATGGTATGGATGTCGGTGACCGGCAAAGATGGATCAAGATCGTGGAAGACGGCGCGCGCGGCCCCGATGGCGCTCTCGGGAGCGTTGCTGGTGCGCAACACCAGACTGAGGCTGCGGAACTCGTCGATCGCGCTGATAGTGAGACTGCTGTCGGGCTCCTGCATGAACGGGGAGTAGGTTTCGGGCTCGTTCTGGTCTTGCAAAGGGCCACTCTTCACGTCCGCGACCACGCCGACGATGGTCTTCCAAGGCTCTTTGGAATCGAGGGTGCCGGCCTTGAGGCGGTGTCCGAGGGGATTGGTGTGGGGGAAGAACTTCCTGGCGAAGGTCTGATTGATGAGGATGACGAGCTGCGATCCGTTGCGGTCGGCGGGGGTGAAGAAGCGGCCATGCAGCAGAGATACGCCGAGGGCCCCGAAGTAATCGCCGATAGTCCAGGTGTGGGCGGTGGTAACCGTGCTTTGAGAGGCGCCTTCGACGGAATAGATATCATGTTCGGTGACGTTGAGGGGAAGGCTGGTGCCGAGTCCGGCGGCGCGGGTGCCCGGTATTGCCGCCGCGCGCTGCAGCAGGTCTTCATAGAAGGAGCGGATCTGGGGGGCCGTGGAATACTCCCGGATGGGCAGGGTAGTGCTCATGGTGAGGACGTTCTGGGCCTCGAAGCCGGGGTCGGTTTGCATCAGGTGAAGATAACTGCGGATGAGCAATCCGGCGATGACTACGACCAGCAGGGCGATGGCGAATTGCGCGGCGACCAATCCGCCGAGCAGCAGATGACGTTGCTTGCCCGCGCCGCCGCCGCGCGTGCCCTCACGCAGGCCTTCGCTGATGTGCACACGGGAGGCGCGCAGGGCGGGTGCGACTCCGGTGAGCAGGGTGGTGAGCAGCGCCAGGGCGACGGAGAAGGCGAAGACGCCGGGGTGAATACCGATTTCGGAGGCCCGCGGCAGGTCCGCCGGGGCGGAGAGCAGCAGCAGGCGGATGCCCGCGGACGCGAGCACCAGGCCGAGCAGGAGCCCGAGGCCAGAGATGGCCAACGCTTCGGTGGTGAGTTGGCGGATGAGACGCATCCGGGTGGCGCCCATGGAGGCGCGGATCGCCATCTCGCGCTGGCGTCCGGTGGCGCGGGCGAGGAAGAGGTTGGCAATGTCCACGCAGGCGATGACCAGCAGGAGAAATACCGCAACCTGCAACAGCAGCAGGCGGGGCCCTATGTTGCCCGTAACCTGCTCGCGTAGCGGGGTTACGCTGACGGCGAGGGAGAATTTCGGGTCGCTGCGGATCTCAGCCGGATAGAGCTTGGAGAATTGCTCGATCAGCGTACTCACCTCGCTCTGGGCCTGCGCCATGCTGACCCCCGGTTTGAGACGGGCAATCACGCTGTTGTTGAACATGTTTCCGAAGCCGGTGATCTCGCCTTGGCTGAAGGAGATGGGTACGAAGAATGCCGCCGGCCGGCCATTCCAACCCGGTCCGCCCGCCGGGAAGTCGAAGCCTTTGGGGGCGACGCCGACCACGGTACGGGGCAGACGATCGAGGGTGACGGTGCGTCCGATTATCGTTGGGTCGGCGGCAAAGCGCTGCTGCCATTCGCGGAAGCTGAGAATTGCCACTGGAGCATGCTGCTGGTCCTCTGGGCCCGTGAAAGCGCGTCCCAGTGCTGGTGAAATTCCCAGCACGGAAAACAGGTTGGAAGAGATGCGCGCCCCCACGATCCTCTGCGGGTTGCCGCTGCCGGAGAGTTCGAAATCCTGGTTCTGATAGACGGCCATCTCGGAGAAGCTCTGGTCATGTTGCTGCAGGTAGAGGAAGTCCGGCGCCGAGAGGGCCACATCGTTGAACCCCATCTTGGGCATTCCCTCGGTCAGATAAACCAATTGGCTGGGGTTGGGATAGGCGAGGGGACGCAGCAGCACGCTATCCACCAGGCTGAATATGGCCGTACAGGCGCCGATGCCCAGCGCCAGCGTGAGTACCGCAATGGCCGTGAACAGCGGTGCGCGACGGAACTGCCGGAGCGCCAATCCCAGGTCTTGCAGCAATGAATTCATCTCGGCTCCTTCATCAACTAAATTCAGGTGCAATTCAACCTCCAAAGTGAAGAACCCATACGCCGCGCCAAAGCTGGGCGGAGGACGCTCTGAGGTGACGTGGTCGAGGTTGGCTGTCCCGCGCCGGACACCCCTGTCCGGAAACGGTCACTTCGCTTGCCCTCATCAGTGGAGGATGAACCTGGAAGCTCTGTGCCACCGCCTCCTGAGGTCTGGTGGCGCGGGAGTGGAGGGTTTGCTAGACTCTGGCTACTGCATCCGAGGAGATTCGGGCCGCCACGAATAAGCACTGTTGGGTGTAGGGCGGCCTATGCACAATTCAAACTCTTCTGCTTCCGGCAATGGACCCGTTCTCGATTCTGGCGGGGGCGCGAATGGCAGCGCTGCGGGTGATCTCAGCTTTGCCCAGCGCAACCCGGTGTTGCTGGCGGCATTTGCGTTCATGGCGGGGGTGCTGCTTGCATGGAGCGACTGGCGTCCTGGGGGATGGATTTTACTTCTGCTGGCGGCGGCGATCGCGGCGGCAACTTATCTTTGTTGGCGAACGCGGCGGAGCGCCATTGCAATTGCGCTGTTGGCGGCGCTGGCGCTGGGGATGCTGGATACGCAATTAGAGCGGGAGTCCCGTGGCAGCCAGGCGTCGCTTGCTCCCTATGCGCATGGGCTGCTCTACACGTTCAGCGGAACGGTGGTGCGCAGCGGTGCGGTGCGGCGCAGCGAAGATCCATACGCGAGAGGCAAGGGAGAAGACCCTGGCAGGGATGCGCCGAACGATGCGCGCGAGAGGTACATACAGTCGGTGGATGTGGCGGTCGAAACGGTAGATCGCTTTGGCGAGGTTCGCGCCGTGCCTTCGCTACTGCGGGTTTCTGTGATTGATGCGGCAAGAGGAGGGGCGCGTCCGCTGGAGTATGGTGCGCGAATCAAGTTTGACGCGCAGTTACATGAGCCGCAGGTGTTCCACGATCCGGGAGTGTGGGACCGGCGGCAATGGCTCTTCGACCAGGGGATTACGGCGACTGCGTCGCTCCCGCGGGATAGGATTGAGGTGCTGCCGGGTTCTGGGGGCACCGCCTTCGAGTATTGGCGGGACCGGGCGAGGAAGAGTGTGCTCGCGCACTTGCGTGGTCTGGGCACGGTACAAGGGGCCGCGGCGGGCGAAGATGCCGGCGCTGCAATGGGCGGCGGTGCGGCGGCGAAAGCGTATCGCTGGATCAACCTGAGCAGCGCGGACGTGGGACTGCTGGAAGCGATGATGATCGGCGAGCGGACGGAGCTCGAGAGCTCGGATCGGCTCGATTTTCAACGCACTGGATCGTTTCACTTGCTGGTGGTTTCGGGGATGAATATTGCGATCTTCGCGGTCGTCATCTTCTGGGCAATGCGCAAGCTGCCGTTTGGAGAGGTGGGCGCGTCGGCGCTGACCGCGCTGTTCGCGGTGGGCTATGCCCTACTCACCGATCTGGGAGCGCCGGTCGAGCGCGCGGTGCTGATGGCGATCATCTTCTTGATGGCACGCCTGGTATATCGCACGGGTGCATCGCTGAACGCTATCGGGACCGGGGCGTTATGCGTGCTGGTATGGAAGCCGGATGCGTTGTTCGAGGCCAGCTTCCAGATGACGTTCTTAAGCGTGCTGGCGATATTGACGGTGGCGTCGCCGCTGATCGAGAGCAGTTCGGGGAAGTATGCGCGGGGGATGCGGCAGGTCTGGAACAGGGGATTTGATTTCACATTGCCCAGGGAGGTGGTGCAGTTTCGGATAGATTTGCGGATGGTGGCGGGGCGGGTGGAAAGAATGCTCGCGCCGCGCGCGAATGCTCGCAGGGGCGCGGGCACACCACATAGAGTGGCGCGATGGATCATAGTGGTCCCGCTGCGCGGGTTTTTTGCGGCGGCTTCGGTGTTGATACTTTCGTTCATCATGCAATGCGTGATGGCGTTGCCGACCGCGATTTATTTTCATCGTGTGACCACAACGGCGATTGCGGCAAACAGCGTGGTGGTGCCGCTGATGGAGGCGCTGATGCCGCTGGTGATGCTGTCGCTGCTGGCGAGTTATGTGTCCGCGTGGCTGACGATGTTGCCCGCGGCGTTTACCGCCCTGGCGCTGCATGGGATATCGAAGACGATCAGCCTGCTAGGCAACGCGCGCTTTGCGGAAGTACGAGTCGCGGATCCGGGAGGATGGACCATCGCAGCCTGCGCCACTGCATTTGTTTATGCATGGTTTGCGTGCGAACGAAAGGTTGTGCGCTGGGCATTTTCGGGGGTGGCCGCACTGGGGATAGGGGCGGCGCTGATTGCAATCCCGCGTCATCCGCCGCCCCGCCATACGCTGGAGGTCACCGCGATTGATGTGGGGCAGGGCGATAGCTTGCTGGTGATTACGCCCGAGGGCAAGACGTTGCTCATTGATAGTGGCGGTCCGGTGGGCAGCCGGGGGGAGAGCGGCGGCGCGCCGAGCGATTTCGATTATGGAGAGCAGGTGGTTTCGCCGTATCTGTGGTCGCGCGGCATCAGCAGGCTGGACGCGGTGGCGATCAGCCATGGACACTCCGACCATATGGAGGGAATGCCGGCCGTGATTCACAACTTCCAGCCGCGCGAGCTGTGGGTGGGGGTGATGGCGGATTCTCCGCTATATCGCCAGGTGCAGGCGGCGAGCAACGCTGTTGGGGCGCGGGTGGTGGACTATCGCGAGGGCGATCGGCGCGCGTTTGGCGGGGTGGATTTCGAGGTGTTAGCTCCGGCGCGCGATGCGGTGGCGGGAGCGCAGGCAAAGAATGACGATTCCCTGAGCCTCTATCTGCATTATGGAGCGGCGGCGGCGTTGCTCTCGGGCGATGCGGAGCATTATGCGGAGGGCCGGATCGCGGCGCACCATCCGCGCGCGCAACTCATGAAGGTGGACCATCATGGCTCGCTGACCAGTACCGATCCGGGGCTGCTGGCGGCGGTGGCGCCGGAGTTCGCGGTGATCTCGGTGGGGGCGCAGAACCGGTTTGGCCATCCGCGGCGCGAAGTGTTGGAGCGTCTGGGCGCAGCGCACGTGCGGACCATGCGCACCGACACCATGGGCGCGGTTACGTATTTACTGGGAGCGGATGGAAGCGTGAAGATGGCGGTGCCGTAGATCAGAAGCAACCACAAAGGACACGAAGGGTGCACGGAGGAGCACCAAGAGAAATAAAAAACCTGGCGATTCAGAGGTGGATCGGTCGGCTGCTATCAGCGAAGAGAAAAGGTTTCCCTTTCATCCTTCGTGAGACCTTTGTGTCCTCTGTGGTTGCTCTTTGCTTTTCGCAGGATTAGCTCAGGGAAGCTTAGCGGCCTGGGATTCGGCTTCGCCGCGCTGCAGTTCGGCCGCGCCGGGGGGGTTGGTGGCGTAGGATTCGACGATTTGGCGGGCATCGGAGGCTTGCTCGGCAGGGACGCGCACCACGACGTTGCCGACGCCGGGCATGATGTCCTGGGGAAATTCCAGGCTCTGCACCACCACGTCGAGCCCGGCAGACTGGAGCAGGCCCTGCACCGCCCAGGCTTCGCTCTCTTCCTTGGCTTCAAAGACGGTCTCTAGTTCGCGTTCGGCGGGAAGGTTCTTTTCTTCATTCAGTTCCGGGTCCAGCTCAGGCATTCGGCTCTCCTCAATATAGTTGGATGCAAGAAGTTCATCATTGCAGTTTGAAGAAAATCTACCATAGAGAAGACAGAGAGAGCTAAACGACAGATCGTCAGGCATGGATGCGATCTTTTCTGGTTCCTCTGTGGCTCGGTGGTGGAGGCATTTGCATTTCGGTTGCAATGGCGGCGGCGCTCGGTCAAAATCGGCATCTAAAGCGGGGAGCGAGAAATTATGGCGACATCCGAGCAGGCAATGCCAACGGGGAAGGAAAAGAGTGTCCAATTCAGCGAAGAGCAGCTTGCGGAATTAAAGCTCATACGTCGGCTGCAGATGATGGTGGGGATGGTGATCCAGGTGATCTATGAGGACCCTAAGATCACCATCGAAGAGGCGGCGGAGATGGCGGCCAAGGCGAAAGAGGCGGCGCTCAACATGTTTCCCGATAAAGAGCTGGCGTACAATTTGCTGCTGCGGCCGCGGGTGCAGCGCGCGATCCATGAGCGGTTTCGGGTGCAGTAGGGCAGTTGCTGGTTGTTAGTTGTTAGCGGTCAGAAATCCTGCCGAATGTCAAAGTATCGAAGAAAACTAACAACTAATAACTAGCGACTAACTGCTACTTGGTTTCAACGCGCGTCAGACGTAATGTAAGAGTCCCCCAGAACAAGCGGGCGCGCATCTGCACCGGGACGCGGCGGGCGTCGTCGGAGTACCAGAGCCACATCTCTCCCTTGGCCTTTCCGGTGGAGTTCTGCGCCCGGGGCTGGACGCGAATGGTGTGGAAGGTCCCGGCGGGCACCTTCACATCTTCTTTGCCCTCGACACGGACCTCCACGGTGGTGGTTTTGCCGCCGTCATTGATGGGAAAGGTGTAGGTCGCGTTGGGCGAGAGAGGTAGCGAGGCGACGTAGTAAATGGAGCTGAGGACGTCGCTGACACAGCCGGGAATGGGGTTCTCCTGCCGCTTGGAGGTGTTGTTCTTAAGATTTTTTTCTAGCAGGATGCTCTTGCCCGCGGAGTAGTCGAAGCGGATGTTGGTGTTGACGCGGCGAAAACCTTCTTCGGTCTGCTTGGAGAGGGAGAGCGAGCAGTACGTCTTCGGGTCGAGAAAGGACTCGAAACGATCGTGGACACGGTAGAGCAGGGCGATGGCGCCGATGGCGTCTCCGGCGCCGGTGATGCGCTGCTGGCCGCCCGCCTGCTCCATGCGCAAGGTGGCGGTACCAGCGGGGAAGAGCCGCCACTCGACGTCATAGAGGAAGGTCTGATTTTTGGGGAACTGATATCCGGGGCGGGGCGCGGGGATGGACTGCGGCAGCGCGAACGCAGCGAGTGCAATGAAGGCAAACAGGATACGAGTGGCGCGGCGCAGCAGCGGAGGGTCCCCTTAGATGTGTGTGCGAGTTTCGAGCCAGAACTTCACGATAAGCGCTGCGTAGAGCGCGGCCGAACCTATAAGAGCATTGTACTCGCGGTGCTTGCGGTAGAGTGCGGGCGAGAAGGACCCGGGCGCGCGGGGTGCGCCAGTCGAAGTAAGGCGAGGAAACAGTCGGGGCACAGTCGCGGTGTAGTCATCGAAGCTGGGGAAGGTGGCGCGCAGGAACTCCTCTTCGGAGCGAATGACCGGGAGATAGATGAGGACGAAGATAATGAGCAGTGCGATGGCGAGCCAGAGGCTTTGGGCGGCGACGGCGAATCCCACGGCGATGAGGATGGAGCCGAGGTAAAGGGGATTGCGGGTGTAGGCGTAGGGGCCGGAGATGGTGAGCTCAAGGTTCTTTTTGACGTGTCCCGAGGCGGCGGCGCGCAGGGCGATGCCGGGAACAACGAGCAGCAGACTATAGAGGAGGAACCGCGGAGTGGGCCGCGCCAGCAGCAGGAAGAGCGCGGCCAGGGCGAAGCCGAGGGGACCGCGGATGCGGCGCGCCGTTTTGGACCAGGTCATAACGTGTGTCCTAGTAGATTACGCGCGGCGGCGAGTACTTCGGCGGGGGTGATAGTGAGCAATCCCGCTTCGGGCGCGGATTTGCGCGCGTGGTTGCGCTGACTGCGGTGGCTGCGCAGGATGACCGCACGATTCGCAAAGGGGCCGTTGCGCGCGGGGTCGGTGGGGCCGAAGATGGCGACGGTGGGGACCTCAAGCGCGGCGGCGAGGTGCAGCGGGCCGGTATCTCCGCCGATGAAGAGCGCGGAGAGGCGGGTGAGTTCGATGAGCTGTTGCAGGGTGGGCTCGACGACGCGCGCTGCGCCCGCGGATTCGGTCGCGACCTGATTGGCGAGCCCGCGCTCGGCGGGACCGGCGTTTACCAGTACGGTGAGTCCCATGGCGAATAGGGCTTGCGCCACGCGTCCATAGCGTTCGGCGGGCCAGCACTTTGCGCCCCATCCCGCGCCGGGATTCATCAGCACCAGCGGGCGCTCGTGCATCTGCTTGCGCGACCACTGCCTCGCCTCATCGTCGTGCGGCAGCAGGGGCGGCGTGTAGGGGAGCGGAGTGGCGGCGAATGCCGAGGCGAGTTCGAGGTCCTGCTCGATGACGTGAGAGCCAGTGGTGCGGACGCGGTGGGAGAAGAGGTAGCGGGCGATCCATTCGCGGGGCGAGTCCTCTCCGTAGATATCAATGTCATGGGCGCAGGTGAGGCGGGCGAGAAATCCGGAGCGCAGTGCACCCTGGAAATCGATCACCGCGTCGTAGTGTTGCGCGCGCAATTCGCGAATGAGCTGCGCGAGACCACTGCGGGTGGCGGAGGAGAGCCATGATCTTCGCCAAAGTGCCAGGTTTGAGCAGTGGATGAAATCCACCAGCGGCTGGGCGTTGGAACGAGGGAGGTGAGAGAGCGGCGCGGCGTTGGGGCGCGAGCGCAATAGGGGTAGCCAGCGCTCTTCAACGAGCCATCCGATCTCGAGCTGGGGTTGGGCGGCGCGCAGTGCGCTCACGGCAGGCAGGGCGTGGAGGATGTCGCCCATGGCGGAGAGGCGTACGATCAGGACCCGTCGGTGAGGTGTTGGCATCGTGTGAAATGTGATTTTCTCATGGCGGGCGAGCCGCTGATGCTCAGGAGCGGCTGAGGGCGATGCGCGAAAGAATTTGGGAGAGCATCGGGTCGGCGTCGTCGTACTGGATCGACAACCGCACGGCGATCATCGGCGCGAGCTCATCCGCGAATGCGCCCAGGCGCACCAGGTCTTTTTCGGTGGTGAGGAATCCGTCGGCCCGGTGCTGCGCGCGGAGTTTTAGCAACCGGTCGATGTCAGCGGCGGAGTAGCGGTGATGGTCGGCGAAGGCGAGGTGAAAGGCTGGTTCGACCCCTTCGCGACGGAGGTCGGCAAAGAAGCGTTGCGCACGGGCGATGCCGCAGAATACCAGCGGCCGGGCGAATTCATCGGGTACTTCGACGATGCGACGATAGCACCATTGCGGAATGGCGCGTAATTTGTCTGGCAACGGGATCGGTTGAGTGACAGCAAGGGCGTCGGCGCGAGAGAGAGAAGAGACCGGCTCACGCAGTCGGCCCGCGGGGAGCAGATGAGTTTCAAGGTCCTCGTAATCGAGCATTACGAGATCAAAGTCGCGGGCGAGATTGCGGTGTTGAAAGCCGTCGTCGAGGATGTGGATGCGCTCGGGTCCAGCGGGCGCGAGGGATTCACCCTTTAGGCCGGCGGCGTAGCGGCTTTCGCCGACGATGACCGGAACTCCGGTGCGGCGGGCGATCAGCAGCGGCTCATCGCCGAACTCCTCCGCCGTTCCAGCGGGGTTGACGACGCGAACACTCGAGGTGCGACGTCCGTAGCCGCGGGAGAGCACGTCGCAAGCGATGCCGCGTTTCCTGAACTCCTCCACCAGCGCAATTACAAACGGGGTCTTGCCGCTGCCGCCAACCGTGAGGTTGCCAATGCTCACCACCGGCCAGCGCAGGCGCTCGATGCGCAAACGCCGCGAATCATAAAGCGCGTTCCTCGCGGCGACGATTGCGCCGTAGGTGTGCGACAAAGGGCGGAGGGCGATCATGCGCGCCTTTCCAACTCCGCCAATGCCGAGATGGTGCGGGCGGTCGCGCCGGTGTTGGCTTCTATAACGGCGCGCGCGCGTTCTCCCAATGAGTCGCGATAGGCGGAGTCGGAGGCGAGCCGGATCCAGACATCCCCGATCTCCTCAGCAGGCGCAACTACTACTGCATCTTTCGCCTGAAACCCGGCTACGATCTCGCGAAAGTTTTCGGTGTGGGGACCGACTGTGATCGGCTTTCCGAAAGATGCCGGCTCAAGGATGTTGTGCCCGCCGCGCGGCGTCAGGCTGCCTCCGATGAATGCGATATCCGCGAGTTGATAGACGGAGGCGAGTTCGCCAATAGAATCGAGAAGAAAGACACCGGGCGAAAGCGGGAGCGGACCATCCTGCCACTGTGACCGGCGCTGTACCGTGAATCCGCCTGCGATGATCGCTTGCGCCGCGGCGGCGAAGCGTTCGGGATGGCGCGGCGCGAGGACCAGCAATGCTTTGGGGAAGCTCTCGCCGAGACGGGAAAATGCGCGCAACAGCAGCGGCTCCTCGCCTTCGACGGTGCTGCCCGCCACGATCACCGGGAACAATTCTTCCCCAGCAATCGCCGCGCGCAAGCTTTCGATCAAAGCAGGCTCCGGAGGCGGTTGCCAATCGAATTTCAGATTGCCTCCGACCTCTACGCGCGACTCAGGAGCGCCGATCTGCACCAACCGCCGCGCGTCTTGCTCGGATTGCGCGGCAAATAGATCCACATGCTGGAGGACGGTTGTGACCAGTGTGCGACGGCGATTGTATCCGGGCAGCGAACGGTCGCTGATGCGCGCATTGACTACCGCAACCTTCGCGGAGCGGCGTGCCTCGCGGAGAAAGTTCGGCCAGAATTCGGTCTCGAGCAACACCACCAGCGCGGGATTCAGACGGCCCAGGTAAGCCCGCACCGCAAAGCGCAGATCAAAGGGAAAATAAAAGACCCGCTGCGCTCCGAAGCGGGCCCGCGCCAGGGTCTGCCCGGTGAGTGTGGTGGTGGAGACGAAGACCTGATGCTCGCGTTCGAGTTCGCGGACCAATCCTGCCGCCGCCAGCACTTCGCCCACTGACACGGCATGAATCCACACCACCGGCGCGCCCGCTCTATCCACCCGCAGCCTGCGCGGCACCAGGCCGATACGCTCGCCCAAGCCCGCGCGCCACTTGGGATGCAGCACAAGCAATACGGTCCACAGGGGAGCGCCGAGGACGAGCGCCATCCATAGCAGCAGGTTGTAGAGCAGGTAATTCACGAGAAGCTACATTGTATGGCGCGCTTGCTTCACTCGGCGGCGGAGCGGATAATCGCCCCATGCCGAAGCGTCTCCGCCACTGTTTCTTGCTCTGCGCTTTCCTGCCGGCCGCGCTGGCTGCATTTGCCTTTGCCAAGCAATTTGCGCCGCCTCCGGCGAAGCCCGCCGCCACATATCCCGCGCATGAGACACATGCCAACGAGCACCTGACCATCGCCGTCGATCCGTATGACACGCTGGCAAAGCTTGAAGGCGCGAAGGTGGATTATGCGGCACACGGGTTGTTGCCGTTGCGCCTCATCCTGACCAACGAGGGAGACACGCCGATCTCGCTGCGCAATATGAGCATCGAGCTGATTACCGGCGGCAGAGACAAAATTCCCGCGGCGACCATGGAGGATGTGCTGCGGCGCATCGCCAACCCCGACAAGAACCCGGACCGCCCCTCTCCGCTGCCGCAACTGCCGGTCCACATCGGGCGCAAACAGCAGAGGGTGAAAGGCGACCAGCGCGATGAAGTGGACAGCATGATCTTTCGCGCCCAGGCGGTCGAGCTGCACGCAACCCAATCGGGCTTCCTCGTCTTCGACGTGCAGGGCCTAAGCAATCCGCTCTCCCACGCACGGCTCTACATCACCGGCATCGCCGACGATAAGGGAAATGAGCTGCTGTATTTTGAGATCCCGCTGGATAAGGCAGTCGGCAGTCAGCCGTAGGCAGTAAGTCGCCTGCTACCGATCACCAGCGATGGCTTGAAACTCAAAGCCGCTCCGCCGACATCTATACTGGACATGCGCATCTCCCTGTTTGCTCTTCTGTTTCCCGCCGCTCTCACCGCGGTCGCCTTGCAGAGCGCCCCTGCGCCTAAGGTAATCACCGGCAAGGCCGCATTTACCAACTATTCGCAGGAGCGGCCGGGGGTCTTCCGCAAGCTGACCCTCGCCGACCTGCCCGCACCCTATGCCACGCGCTCGGTGGACAATGGCGCCGACATGGTGCCGCGCCCCAAGGACGCGTGGCCGCAAGCGCTGCCCGGCTTCAAAGTAGAGCTCTATGCAGAAGGACTCGACAATCCGCGCGAACTCAAGACCGCGCCCAACGGAGACCTCTTTCTGGCCGAGAGCGAGGCGGGAGTTATCAAAGTGTTTCGTGGGACCTCGAGCGCCGGCAAGGCACAGCAGACCGAGGTCTTCGCCACAGGATTGAAGCAGCCCTTCGGCATCGCCTTCTATCCCGAGGGGCCTGATCCGCAGTGGGTCTATATCGCGAATACGGATTCGGTGGTGAAGTTTCCCTATCGCAATGGCGACCTCAAAGCGCGCGGCGCGCAGCAGATGGTGGTCGCGGAGCTGCCCGGAGGCGGACGGCTGCGCGGCGGCGGGCACTGGACCCGCGATCTCGCATTCTCGAAAGATGGCAAGAAGATGTTCGTCTCCGTTGGCTCGCACTCGAATGTGGATGATCCCGATACTCATCCCGCGGAATATCATCGCGCCGACATCCTGGAGTTCAATCCCGACGGCAGCGGCTTGCGCGTGTATGCCTATGGCATTCGCAACGCAGTCGGGATCGCCGTCGATCCCACGACGGGCGAGTTATGGGCCTCGGTCAACGAGCGCGATGATCTGGGCGACGATCTGGTGCCTGACTACATCACGCGTATCCAGCAGGGCGGCTTTTATGGCTGGCCGTATTACTACATGGGCGGACACCCGGACCCGCGGCTCCAGGGCAAGCACCCGGAGTTGAAGGACAAGGTGATTACTCCCGACGTGATCTTGCAGCCGCATACCGCGTCGCTGCAGATGCTCTTCTACGAGGGAAACCAGTTCCCGGCGGAGTATCGGGGCGATGTCTTTGCGGCGCAGCACGGCTCCTGGAACAAGGCGCGGCGGGTAGGATACGAGGTCATCCGCGTGCCGCTTAAAGACGGCAAAGCGACCGGGGACTACGAAGACTTTCTTACCGGCTTTGTCACTCCCGACGGTCATGTATGGGGCCGCCCAGTAGGGATTGCGGTGGGCAAAGACGGCTCCATGTTTGTCTCCGACGACGGATCAAATTCGATCTGGCGAATCAGCTACGGCGGCAAATAATATTCTTGGCCATGGAGGTGAGTTGCCGCATCTAAGCGGCGGTGAACTTCCGCTGCTCTTTTGCTCTATTTGGCTGTTTGCTCTGCGCCTCTTACCTGCCGGCGCAACAGACGCTTCGCGGCCGCGTGGACGATGCCACCGGCGCTGCGGTTGCAGACGCCACCATCACCCTGACTTGCGCCCAGAGCACTCCGCGAACCACCCGCAGCGAACGCGATGGGACCTTTGCCATTGCAGTGGACGGCAAATGCGAGCGCGGAGTAGTAAGCGCGCAGGCCGAGGGCTTCGGCGACGCCAGCAAACCACTGGATGACTTGAACAATTTGGTAATGGTGCTCGGGCCGCAGAGCTTTGAGCAGAGCGTGACCGTCACTGCGACCCGCACCTCCGCGGCCATAGCAGAGGCGCCCGGCAGCTCCACCGCGATTAGCGCAGCCGAGTTTCGCAATGATGGCGCGCTCACCATCGATGACAAGCTGCGCCAGGTTCCCGGCTTCAGCCTCTTCCGCCGCTCCGGCAGCCAGACCTCGAATCCCACGGCGCAGGGCGTGTCTTTGCGCGGCATCGGCGCCAGCGGGGCCAGCCGCGCGCTGGTGCTGGTGGATGGCATTCCGCTGAATGATCCTTTCGGCGGATGGGTCTACTGGGGGCGCGTTCCCGTGGCTTCCATCGATCATGTGGATGTGGTAAAGGGCGGCGTCTCCGATCTTTACGGCAGCTTCGCCATGGCGGGCGTGATCAACCTGCAGACGGTGACGCCGACCGATACTCAACTCTCGTTCGAGACCGCAGTTGGCAACGAGCGCTCGCCCTTCGGCTCCGGGCAAGGCTCGGTGCGGCGGGGCAATTGGATACTGGGCGCGAGCGGAGAAGGCTTCGCTACCGACGGATACTTCCCAGTCCCTGCCGCAAGCCGTGGCCTCATCGACCGCAAGGCGGATTCCGAGCACAGCAGCGCGACCGTGTCGCTCGATCACATGAACTCAGAGCGGCTGCGCGAGTTCGCGCAGGCGAGCGGCTTCGGCGAGGACCGCCGCAACGCTACCGAGTTGCAGATCAACAGCGCCACCGTGAGGCAACTCTCCGCCGGCGTGGACTGGGAGACTGCGAAGGCGGGACTTTTCAACCTCCGCGCCTTCGGCGGCAGCGAAAATCTCTTCCAGACTTTCAGTTCCACCGCGCTCAACCGCAACTCGGAGAAGCTGAGCAGCGTGCAGCATGTGCCCGCGCAACAAATTGGCGGCTCGGCGCTGTGGACGAAAAATGCCGGGGCTTCGAATCGCAATCTGCTGGTCGCGGGCGTGGACGTGAATCAGATCACGGGCTTCGATAACGAGTTCAATGTGGCGGGCGGATACACACTGCACGCCGGCGGCTCGCAGGCGACCACGGGGATATTTGTCGAGGACCTGATTCAAATTGCGTCCAGGTGGCAGTTGAGCCTCTCCGCGCGCGAAGATTTCTGGAACAACTACGATACCGTCTCCACCCGCGCTTTTTTGACGGGCAAGCTTACCGGGGGCGTGCTGCCCGGGCGCTCCGAGCCATACTTCAGTCCGCGCATCGGGCTTTCCCGGCAGATCGGCGGTAATGCGCTGGCGTATGTATCGCTTTACCGCTCCTTCCGCACGCCAACCCTCAACGAACTCTATCGCCCGTTTCGCGTGGGCAACATTCTCACCAACGCGAACTCCGCGCTCAACGCCGAGCGCTACAGCGGAGGCGAAGTGGGCGGGCGCTGGGCAACCGCCGGCGATCGCGTGCGGTTGCATGGGGCGTTCTTCGACGGCTATGTAACCGGAGCGATTGCTAATGTCACGCTCACAGTGACTCCGGCGCTGATTACGCGGCAGCGCGAGAACCTGGGCAAGACGCTCTCGCGCGGTGTTGAAGCAGGAGTAGAAGTGCGCGTCTCACCCGCGCTGCTGCTGGGCGCGGGCTATCAGTATGTGGACGCCAAGGTGGTAACCAACCGGGCGACGCCTTCGCTCGAAGGCAACCTCGTTCCGTTGACCCCGCGCCACAGCTACTCCGCGCTCGCAAGTTACTCGCGCCCGCGCTGGTTCACGCTCTCGCTGCAGGGAATCGGCAGCAGCAAAGCGTATGACGACGACCAGAACCTGCTCTCGCTCGGCTCTTATTTTCTGCTGAACGGCACCATAAGCCGCCCTCTCTATCGAGGGTTCGAGATCTTCGCTCAGGCGGAAAACATGCTCGACCGCAGCTACATCATCCAGCGCACTCCGCAGACGCAACTCGGCGCCCCCACCCTCTATCGCATAGGCCTGCGCTACCAGATGCGCCGCAGGTAGCAGCCTTTTTGAGCGAAGATTCGTGGCCCGATCTCCCGCCGGACCGCGCTCTCCTGCGCATGTAGCATGGAACAAAGCATGGATCTGCGGAGAATTGAATCGGCATTGTCGGGCACCGTCTTCGACCGCAAAGTACACGTTTTCGCGCGGGTCGAATCTACCAATGCTTTGGCGGTCAAGGCGGCAATGGAAGGCGCGCCGGAGGGAACTCTCTTCGTAGCCGACGCGCAGACCGCGGGGCGCGGGCGGGGCGGACATGGCTGGCACTCCGAGGCGGGAACAGGGCTGTATCTCTCGTTCGTGCTGAGGCCGGCAAAGATGATCGCGCGGGAGGCGTTGTGGCTCTCTCTCGCGGCAGGCGCGGCGGTGCATGACGGGGTGCGCGAGGCGACCGGCATCAGCGCGGACCTGCGCTGGCCCAACGATCTGCTGGTCGGAAGCAAAAAGTTTTGCGGCATTCTTGCCGAGCAGCAAAGTGAGGGCGAAGATGTCCGCTTTATGGTTGTGGGGATCGGAATCAATGTGAACCACGCGGAGTTCCCGCCGGAACTAAACGAGATTGCCACCTCCCTGCGCATCGTCGCGGGCCGGGAGCAGGACCGGATAAAGGTATTGGAGTTGGTACTGCGGGCCTTTGATCGCGAGTATCGCCGGCTGCTCCATCCCCCGCGGGGGAGCGCGGGAGAAGAGTTGTTGCAGCGCCTGCCGCGGATATCCACCTGGATATCCGGCAAGCAGGTGCATGTGCCGGAGCAGGGCGGATACGACGGGGTCACGGCGGGGCTGGACCAGCGGGGGTTTTTGTTGGTCAGGACGGCGCAGGGCATGCGAACGGTACTGTCGGGTGGGGTGCGGGAGCCCTTGTGACTGAGAGCAAAAGCAACCTCTGTGGTGGAAGCCCTTTCCGCGTAGAATGAAGAACCATGCTGCTGGCCCTCGATGTCGGCAATACCAACACCGTTCTCGCGCTTTATGAACGGAGTGAAGCGCGCATGCTGGCGCACTGGCGCCTCTCGACCAACAAAACGCAAACGGTGGACGAGTATGGGGTGCTCTTCCACAGCCTCTTCTCCATGCAGAAGCTGCCGCCCGATGAGGTGAGCGGCATCATCATCTCGTCGGTTGTCCCCCCCGTGGACACCACTTTGCGCGAGATGTGCGAGCGCTACTTCCGGGTGAAGCCGATGTTTGTTGAGCCGGGAATTAAAACGGGAATGCCGGTCCACTACGACAATCCCAACGAAGTAGGCGCGGACCGCATCGTCAATGGCGTGGCTGCCTTTGAGAAGTATGGAGGCCCCTGCGTGGTGGTGGATTTCGGCACCGCCACCACCTTCGATGTTATCTCCGGGCGCGGGGAATACATGGGCGGAGTAATTGCGCCCGGCATCGGCATCTCCGCCGATGCGCTGGTGACGAAAACGGCGCGCCTGCCGCGCGTGGACATCAAGCGCCCCTCCAAAGTGATCGGTACCAACACCATCAATAGCATGCAGTCCGGCTTGTTCTACGGCTATCTGGGCCTGGTGGACGGGATACTTGAGCGGCTGATCGAGGAGATGGGCGGAGGCGTCAAGGTGATCGCGACCGGCGGCCTGGCCCCGCTGATTGCCTCCAGCTCACGCTTTATCAACCAGGTGGACGATCTGCTGACGCTCGACGGCCTGCGCATTCTGTGGGACCGCAACACCATCAAGCGAGCGAAGAGTTAACTGCGGATTTCGCCGAGGAGCGCGGACCAACGAACTTCTAGCCGCCGATCAACGCCGATAAATTAGCCCAAGTAGAAGCACCCCCATTCGCTGAACTCCCGATTAATTTCAGTCACTATCCGAAATCTTCTCCTTCGGCCCCTTCTCTTCCGATTTGATCGGCGTTCTTCGACGCCAATCGGCGGCAAATTACCTCTTGAACTCATACCCCACCCCCCGTATCGTCAGCAGGTGCTTGGGCCGCGATGGGTCCGCTTCGATATAACGCCGCAGGCGCACAATGAAATTATCGATGGCGCGGGTGTCGGTATCTTCCTTGAGGCCCCACACCTTTTCCAGCAACGATCCGCGGGAGACCGGCTTGCCTTCATTCTGAATCAACTGGCGCAGCAGGTCGGCTTCCATGATGGTGAGCGGTATGTTCGCGCCCGGAGCCTGCAATTCCAGGCGCGTGAAGTCGATGGTGTGGCCGTCGAAGCTATAGGTATCGAGCGGCGCTGCCGGAGTGGAAGGCGATTGGGACCAGCGCCGCCGCCGTATCAATCCCCCGATGCGAGCTAATAGAATGTTCAAATCGAAGGGCTTCGGCAGATAATCGTCCGCGCCCGATTCGAAGCCTTTAAGCACCTCTTCGGAGCGCCCCAGCGCGGTCAACATCAGGATGGGCGTGAAGTCTTCGTTTTCCCGGAGTTCTTGCGCGACCTCAAATCCGCTCTTGCCGGGCAGCATCACGTCGAGCACGATCGCATCGAAGTGCTCGCCCGCGGAGAGCGCCCGCTCGAGCGCGAGCTCTCCAGTTTCCACCAATTCCGTCGCGTATCCCTCGGCCTCGAGGTTGTATTTGAGGCCGCTGGCGAGGTGCGCCTCATCTTCCACCACCAGAATTCGCTTGCCTTGGTTCATGTGGGATAGACCTTGGGCAGCCGTACGCGGATCGTTGTCCCGCGGCCTTGCCCCGCGCTCTCCGCCGTGATCGTGCCGCCATGCTTGCGCACGATGGAGTTGACAATAAACAGCCCTAGCCCGGTGCCCTTCACCTTCTGCCCGATCTCGTGAACGCGGTGAAAGCGCTTGAACACCTGCTTGAGTTCGCTATCCGGGATGCCGCGCCCCCGATCGCGCACCAGCACCTCCGTCTGCTCCCCATCATCGCGCAAATGCACGCTGATCTCGATCTTGTCAGGCGCGGAATACTTCACCGCATTATCCAGAATATTGGTAAACGCGCTCTTCAATTCTTCCGCATTGCCGAGCACGATGGCATGATCGCTCTCCGCGCCGAATTGAAATGACGCCGAATCAAGATGATGGCGAATGCGCACCAGTTCGATGGACTGCGAGAGAAGCTCTCCCAGATCGACTTCCAGCGCGTTCTGCAACTGGCTCTTCTGGCCGAACTCTCCGGCCTTGAGCACCTGCTGCACGGTGTTCATCAGCCGCTCCGTATCGGCCAGCATGAGGCCATAAAATTCGTGGGCTTTCTCCGGGGCCACCGCGCGCCTCTGCAAGGTTTCGAGGTAAAGCCGAATGGACGTGATCGGGGTCTTCAGCTCGTGAGTGACCGCGTTCAAAAAGCTGTCCTGCTGTTCATTGCGGCGGATCTCCCGCACCAGAAAAATCGTATTCAGGATCAGCCCGGCGATGATGATCGCGAACAAGATCACGCCCAGAATGATTAGCAGGCCTTCGTGCCAATTAAGGATGATCCAGCCCACATTTAGGGCGGCCGCAATGCCCACCAGCAGCACCCCCAGTGTGACAAAGGTGGCGACCGCTTTGCGCCGGCTGACGATCCGCATGGCAGACATTAATCACCATGCTAGCGCATTCTCATGCCGGGAATTGTCGAAGGGTCAAGTTGTCGAAGGGTCAAATTGCTCTTGGGCTTCGACAATTCGACAATCGGCAATCGCGAATTTAAGAATTGTGGCTCTAGTCCAGTTCGTCGGTGCCGTCCCGCGCAATGCGCAGCATCACTTGCACGAAGACCCGGCTGATATTGGCCTCGTAGAGCGCCTGCATCACCAGTACGTCCATGTGGCCGTGCAATGCGGAAGGAATCTGGTGTTGCCCATAAAGCTCATGCAGCCTCGGTCCCGCATACTCCAGCGGGCCGGCGGCGCTGGCCAGCAGCAACTGCACCAGTCGCACCTGTAGCCACTGCAACTCCTGCCCGGTAAGATGCCGCGGCAACTGGGAATTCCGTCGCACTGCGGCGGCAAACAGGTCTCCCGCCTGCAGAAATGGCTCAATGCCGCCGATCACTCCATAGAGCGTCCCCTCGGCGCGAGGAGAGCCGAGATCGGAAGGAAAGTCGGGCTGAATACCAGCAGGAGTGATTTCGGGCGAAGTGGAAAGATTTCGGCTCACGAACTCTCCATCGGCGCAACCTTCCGCGACTTTAGCCCCTCTAAATTTTACAGCCACTTCAGAACTGTGTCTGCTATCGCAATCATTATCTACCTGGCCGTGGATGGAGCGTTTGGCAGCTTTAACGGTCCCTTTAGGAGAGGAAAATAATGAAGAAATGTTTGGCTATTTTGTCCACCGTGGCGCTCGCATGTTCCATGTCGATCGCGCAGACCAGTTCCGGCGCCGATGCCAACCCTCAGAACACTCCCGCGAATCCCAACTCGTCCAGCATGAGCGGACAGAGGGGCACCTCCAATGCCACTAACGCTGACCAGACCACGGATCAGATGGGCAAGAAGAAAAAGCATCACCATCACAAGAAGAACAAGAACGGCAATATGAAGAGCGGTAACAGTATGGACAACGGTACCGCTACCCCTCCCGCGACCACCAGCAATCCGAAATAATTTGGCGTCGCGGAAGATCAAGCCCGCAGTCTGATGGCTGCGGGCTTTGTTATCCACTATGGCGCTCAATGGTTACGACCCGGCCGGCCTGCTACCTGCGGCGTCCACCGGGGCGGCCTCAGCGGAAGGCGTCTCCACCTTCGGCTGCGCACCCTGCTCGACCGCAACGATGGCGCTTTCCAGTATGTCCATGGCGATGCTGGCCTGCTCCCGTGTAATGATCAGCGGAGGTGAGATGCGCACCGTGTTCTCCCCGCAGCCGAGCAGCAGCAGCCCCTGTTCGAAGCAAGCTTCTACCACCCGATCGCGCTCCGCGCCGGCGCGCTCTTTGGTCTTTTGATCGCGCACCAGTTCGACGCCGATCATAAGCCCGCGACCGCGCACGTCGCCCACGCTCTTGTGCTTCTTCGGCCAGTCTTTCATGTGCTCCAGCATGTAGGCGCCGACTTCGGCGGCATTGTTGCGGCCCTCGCGCTCCAGAATTTCGAGCGTGGCGAGCGCCGAAGCAATTGCCACCGGGTTTCCCCCGAAGGTGCTGGCATGGGATCCGGGCAGCCAATCCATAATGTCGGCGCGGGTGAAGCAGACGCTGAGCGGCATCCCGCTGGCGATGCCTTTCGCCGAACACACGATATCAGGATGCACTCCAGTGTGCTCGATCGCCCACCATTTACCGGTGCGGCCGGCACCCGATTGCACTTCATCCGCCACCAGCAGAATGCCATGCTTATCGCAAATCTTGCGCAGCTCCTGCATAAAGATCGAGGGCGCGGGAACGTATCCGCCCTCGCCCTGCACCGGCTCCACAAAGATCGCGGCGACCTCTTCCGGCGCCACATTGGTCTTGAAGACGCGCTCTTCGATAAACCGCGCGCAGGAGAGCGCGTAGGCATCGGGGTCTGTGCCTTCAGGACGGCGATAGATGTCGGGATAGGGGACGTGAGTGACCCCCGGCATGCCCGGAGAGAAGCGGCGCTGCTGCTGCGGCTTGGACGCGGTGAGCGCGAGCGCGCCCATGGTGCGTCCGTGAAAGGCGCTGTAGAAGGCGATGAACTTCTGCCGTCCGGTGTGGTAGCGGGCAATTTTGATAGCGCATTCGATCGCCTCCGCCCCGGAGTTGCCGTAGTAGAACTTGTGCGGTCCCGGCATGGGAGCGATCGCCGATATCTTCTCCGCCAGTCGCGGCATCAGGTCGTAGTAGAAGTCGGTGCCGGAATAATGGATCAACTCTGCCGCCTGCTTTTGAATAGCGGCAACCACCTCTGGATGGCAATGGCCGGTGGAGTTGACCGCGATTCCGGCGGCGAAATCGAGGAAGATGTTGCCGTCAACGTCTTCGATGTAAGCTCCGTGGCCGCTCTTGGCGACGAGCGGATACGAGCGGGTGTAGCTGGACGACATGAAACGGTCGTCGGCCTCGACGGCGCGGCGGGCGTTCGGACCGGGCAGCGGGGTCTTGATCTGTGGACCGGCGGCTTGATGATTGTCGATAGTTCTGTTCAAATTTTCGCGGGTAGTTGCAATAACGGTTGACGACATGGAATTCTCCCTCTTGGTTGAAGATGTGAGGTGCGGACGCAATACGAACAATTTCTGCGTCCGAAGAGGAGTATCGGTTGTCTGCTTAGTTAATCGCCGGCGAAGAGTCCGGCGCGCTGGTTCGAAGGCAGAAATCCCACATGCCGCCGTGGACACGCGGAGCCGCGCAGCCAGGTGCGTGCGTGTGACTCGGGATTATTGAGCAGCGGATGCATGCAAACCCTCTATTCCAATGATATTCCTTCTTTCGCCGAACCGTAACCCCTGGCCAAGCGGAGTGGTCCGTTCGCATCCCCGGGCAGCGCGAGAGCTATTAGAATGGCGAACAGGTAGCGTGCGACCATGGATAAAAAAGATTCAAAATCTAACAAGCTTGCCGGCATTGCATTCGGAGAGGCATTCAATTCCTCTGCCTCAAGCACTAGAGACCAAACAATCGACAGCTTAATTGCAGCTTTCGAAGACAGCGCTGAGATTGATGAAGATGGCGTAGAGTTCTGGTATGCTCGCGATCTGCAACGGTTGCTTGGTTATTCTGAATATCGCAATTTTCTGCCAACTGTGGCTAAAGCGAGAGAAACGTGCAAAGCCTCAGGGCAGCCTGTGGAAAACCATTTCGTGGACGTGAACGAAATGGTCGAGATCGGATCTGGCGCTGAGCGAGAGATTGATAACATACGATTAACGCGGTACGCGAGCTACCTAGTTGCCCAAAATGGCGATTCGCGGAAGAAAACGATTGCTTTCGCACAGACCTATTTCGCGATTCAGACACGTCGCCAAGAGATTCAGGATGACGATGTCGAGCAGTATGTCCCGCTTTCAGAAGATCATAAGAGAGTACTTCTCAGGGATGAGATCAAGGAGCACAACAAGAAGCTTGCAAGCGCAGCCAAAAGCGCGGGAGTAATTCAGCCTATTGATTTCGCAATATTCCAGACCTTCGGCTACAAGGGGCTTTATGGCGGACTTGATAGAACTGGCATCCAACGCAAGAAGGGACTGAAAGCCAAGGAAAATATTCTCGATCACATGGGCAGCACAGAGCTTGCTGCCAATCTTTTCAGGGCAACGCAAACGGAAGAGAAACTCCGCCGGGATAAACTGCGCGATAAGGATTTGGCAAACAACGCACATTTTGAGGTTGGCCATAAAGTGCGCCAAGCGATTAGGGATATTGGGGGCACAATGCCTGAAAGTCTTCCGAGAGCTGAGAGCATCACTAAAGTGGCAAAACGCGTCAAGAATGCCGTAAACATAGCGATCAAATCGACCTCCAAAGATTCCTGACTTCACTCTGAGGGGTGCCTAAGCCGTGACAACCCAACCGATAGCCACTCAGTAAGGCCCTTTCGTGGGCTCGACGGCGATGCGTATGACTTAGAAATTGTGGATTATCGCTGAGGGGTTTTATGCCGCGCAATCAATACCATGCCCAAATCGAGCTTTCCGTCTCCCGCACCTACTCGCCCGTACCCGCTCATCCCGGAGAGCACCTTCGGGAAGACTTCATGAAACCGCTTGGGATTTCCACAAACGCCCTCGCGCTCGCACTGCGGGTTCCTGCGACCCGGATTCTGGCGATCATTAAGGAGAAGCGCCGCATATCGCCGGACACCGCGCTGCGCCTGGCACGGTACTTTGAGACCTCCCCTGAGTTCTGGCTCAATCTGCAGACGCACTATGAACTGGCACTCGCGGAGCGCGATTCACTATCAGCCATCACTCCCGACGTAGTACCCCGCGAGCAGCACATCACCTAGGGGAACTCTGAACAAGGTGCGCTTGGAGGGTCGGCGTCCACGCCGAACCGGACTAAAGATCGGTTCTTGCCGCGGAGGCAGGTCTCCACTTAATCAGCGCTTCCGTAGCGGATTGAAAATTCATTGGCAGTACGCCCCCTTTTTGTTCGGGCTTAAACTACACTGCCCGGTCAGGGCCCGCGTCAGCAGCACATCATCACCCGCCCCGAAGTAGCAGGTGAGGTTATTGCGCTCGAGGGTCGCGCGCTCGAACGCAAAGACCCGCTGCTGCTTCTGCACGATGGTCCAACCTTCAGGCACTGCATAGGTAGAAGAGAGTTCAGCCGGGCAGATGAAGGTCTGGTACTCCGCCGATTGCACGGTGAGATAGAAAGTGGAGATATGCCCGCGACAGTTGAGCGTAATCGAGGTAGAACCGCGCTTGATCGCGGACAATCGGTACATGCTCTGGTTCAACTGCTGCACTGAGACAGTCAGCGGATCGGCGCTCGAATAGGCATTAAGGCTGCCGCAATCGGCGGGGGCGGTCACGAACTGCTGTTGTCCCGCGTTCATCAGCAGGGGCGGGGTTTGCGCGCTCGCTACATATCCCACCAGCATCAGTGCCGACAGCAAAAATTGCATCGCGCGCAGCATACGGCAATCCAACCACCTTTCCCATACATTATCCGCTTCCCGAAGGTTCGCCTCGCCATGACCACGCAGCCTGCTAGCCGCTTTCAAATTTACATGTCGTTCGCGCTGGTCTATGTCTTCTGGGGATCGACTTATCTGGCGATTGCTATCGCCGTCAAAAATATTCCCGCCGCGTTGATGACCGGGGTGCGGTTTTCTATTGCGGGCGCGCTGATGCTGCTCTTCTGCTGGTGGAAGAAGAAAAAGATCCGCCTCACGCGCTATGACGTGCTCCGTCTCTTCGCCATCGGCCTGCTGCTGCTCTCTTGCGGCAACACCTTGCTGGTGTGGACGGAGGGTTTCATCCCCAGCGGTCTCGCCTCCCTCTTCGTTGCCGTGGTGCCTATCTATATCGCCGTGATTGAAGGTCTCATTCTACGGGGCGATCGGGTGACCGGGCGGGGATGGATCGGCATCCTGCTGGGCACGCTGGGACTTTTTCTGCTGCTGTGGTCGCAACTGGATAGTCCGTCAGCGCTCAAGCGCGAACAGCTCTTTGCCTGTGGCGGCGTTATGCTGGGGGCCCTGGCGTGGGCCTGCGGATCGATCCTCTCCCGCCGTTCGAAGCTGAGCATCGATCCCTTCACTGCTACAGGATGGGAGATGGTGATGGCGGGCGGCACAAATATGTTGTTGGCGATTATCGTGGGAGATTTTCATCACGTAGTGTGGGCGCGCTCCGGCCTGCTCGCCATCGGCTATCTCATCATCTTCGGTTCATGGGTGGGCTTCACCGCCTTCATCTGGCTGCTGGAGCACGTTCCCACGCCCAAAGTAGCGACCTACGCGTATGTAAATCCGGTGGTCGCCGTGTTCCTCGGCTTTCTCATCCTGCACGAGCACCTGGGAAGGTTCGAGATCGCCGGCATGTGTGTGATCGTGGTTGCGGTGGCGCTGGTAACCAGCTCCAAGTTGAAGTCAGGGGCGCCCGCCGCCGAGCAGGAGATTGAGATGTGTGAGCGCGAGGCGTAGAACGCCATCCCAACCGTAACCTCTGGCTTCGCGGCTACGATCTATTCTCCTGGCTGCTTAGCATCGGGCGGCGACCTTGCTGGCGCCGAGTTCGCGCTCGATGGCGGCGGCGATCTGGTCGGCGTGAAATTGCATGCGCTCGCGGGATTCCGCTTCAATCATCACCCGCGCCAGCGCCTCGGTGCCGGAGTAGCGAACCACCACGCGTCCGGAACCGTTCAGCTCCGCCTCAGCGGCGCGAATGGCATGCCGCACCGGCTCGAAGTTTTCGAGCGGCAGCTTCTCGCGCACCCGCACGTTCTTGATCACCTGAGGAAAGTTCTTGAGATCGCCGATCAACTGCGAGAGCGTTTGTCCGCTGCGGGAGACGCTTTCGAGTACTTTGAGCGCGGTGAGAATGCCGTCTCCGGTGGTTGACAACTGCGAGAGGATGATGTGGCCGGACTGCTCTCCGCCGAGCGATGCGCCGGACTGGCGCATCTCCGCAAGCACGTATTTATCGCCCACCGGGGCGCGCAACATGCGGATGCCGGAGCGCTGAAATGCCGCCTCCAATCCCATGTTGGACATGGTCGTTGCGACCACGACATTGCCCGCGAGCTGTGAGCGGGACATCATATCGCGCGCCAGCAGCAGCATGATCGCGTCTCCGTTGACCACGTTGCCGTGCTCGTCGGCGAAGAGCGCGCGGTCGGCGTCTCCGTCGAAGGTGATGCCAATCTCGGCCCCACTGCCTTTCACCTGCGCCGCGACTGCCTCGGGATGAAGCGCGCCGCAATCTTCATTGATATTGCGCCCGTCCGGGGAGCAATGCGTAATAGTGACATTCATGCCCAGCGACGTAAAAAGCTCGCGCGCGACCGGGCTGGCGGCCCCGTTGGCGCAGTCCATCACCACAGGAATGCCGCGGAGCAACCGCGCATCAATCAGGCTGACCAGCCATTTTTCGTATTCCGCGCGCAGCCCGGTGTTTCCTGGCAGGGTGCTGATTTGCGCGCGCCATTCGTCCCTCGCGGGAAGATCGTGGGAAGAGAGCAGGCGGAAAATTTCACCTTCGATCGCCAGCTCGATTCCGTCCGCCAGCTTGTATCCGTCGCTGGCGA
>JBDTLH010000163.1:0-5221 GCA_039934875.1 Acidobacteriaceae bacterium
GCGGCCCGATGGCGATGCCGTTCTGCGCCTGCGCGATCTGGTCGAGTCCGCTGATGTTGCGGATGTTGACCACGCGCTTCGGTTCCGCAATGCCCTCTTTCAGCAAGTCGAGCAGATCGACTCCGCCAGCTTTTAGCATTGCGTCCTGCGTATTCGAAAGTTCGATGGCCTGCTCCACGGAGCGGGCGTCTGCCCATTCAAAGCGGTTCATGCGTTCGCTCCTTGCGTCTTGTTATTCAGTGCCGCGAGTACGACGGCGGGGCGTATCGGCAGCTCATAAACCCGCGCGCCGATGGCGTTATAGACGGCATTTGCCACCGCTGCGGCCGCGGGCACCTTCGAAGGTTCTCCAATGCCGCCTGCGTCAGTGGACGAAAGGCCGAGATAGTTCTGGATTATGTGCACGTGGATTTCGGGAACATCTTTCGATCCTAAAATCTTATATTCTTCAAGGTTCGGATTGAGCATGATGCCGGAGTTGGGATCGATGATGCGGTCCTCCCACAGCGCATAGGAGATGCCCTGAATCACGCCGCCGTTGATCTGGCTTTCGAGATAGAGCGGGTTCATGGGGCGTCCGCAATCCTGTATTGCCCAGAACTTTTCCACCCGCACGACGCCCGTCCCTGTGTCCACGGCGACCTGAGCGAAATGAACGCCGCCATAGGTGATGCGTTCAGACTTGGTCTTCGATCCGGTTCCCTCCGCGTCGGCATAGTCGCGGCTGCGGGCGGCGCGCGCGGAGATCTCATCGGTATTCATGCGCGCCACTGCAGATTTGAAGGCCATGGATTTGCCGCCCTTGACGCCAATCTGTCCGCGGGAAAAGACCAGATCTTCAGGATGCGCCCCCAGCGCCGGAGCGACCTGCCGCGCCAACTGTGTCCTCGCCTTAAATGCGGCATCGCGCACTGCCGGAGTAATGCTGCCGGTAGTGGTGCTGCCGCCTGAGTTCGGCCCCTGCGGATAATTGGTGTCGCCGATCTTGACCGTCACCTGACGCGGATCAAGTCCCAGTTCCTCCGCGACAACCTGCGACATTATGGTGCGGATCCCGCCGCCGATATCCTGCACCCCAGAGAGCACTTCGACAGCGCCATCGCGGCTGATGCGCACCTCGGCGTTGGAATCCATGCTGACGATGCGGTACCATACGCCCTGCGCCATGCCCAGGCCACGCTTAATTGAGCCGCTGTCCGAGCCGGCGGGTTTGCGGTTCGACCATCCCGCGAGCTGCGCGCCTATGCGCCGTTCTTCGCGCCGCGCCGGCTGTTCGTCATTCTTATCACGAAATTCGAGCGGGTCCATGTTGAGCTTCACCGCCATTTCATCAATAGCTTGTTCGAGAGCGAACGCGCCCTGCGGATGGCCGGGGGCGCGCATGGCTGCCCCCGGGCCGGTGTTGGTGAAGACGTCGTATTCTTCGGTGAGCACGTTATCGCATTTGTATAAATTCTGCACCGGTCCCGCGGTGCCCGCGCCGGTGCCGACGCCAGCCGTGCCGTAGCTGACCAGATGCATCGCCGTGATAATGCCGTCTTTGCCGGCGCCGATCTTGAGATGCTGCTCCGAGTCGGGACGCATCGCGACCAGATGCTCCTGCCGCCGGTCGAGCATCAGCTTCACCGGCTTGCCGATTTGCTTGGAGAGGCCGGTGGCGATTACGCCGCAGTTGCCCGCGCCGAATTTTGCGCCGAAGCCTCCGCCCATGAATTCGGTAATGACACGCACTTGTGATTTCGGGATCTCGAAGTACTCCGCCATCTCATCGCGCACCGACGCGGTGCCCTGCGTGGAGGCATACACCGTCAGCAGTTCCGGCTTCCAGTCGGCGACCACGCCATGCGTCTCCAGCGCGCTTTGCGTCTGCACCTGGGTGCGGTAGGTTGATTCCACAATCGCGCCTCCGCCATCGGCGGCAGACTTGAAACCGAGTTCAGTCGATCCCTTTTCCGCGCCGCGCGGGCCGAGCGCCGGGCCACGCACATTATTTTTCTGGGGAACATTGTGCGCCCCGCCGCCGCCGCCCGCTGATCCTGCTGAAGCCGCCACGCCCGGATAAACGGGAGGTGAATTCGGCTGCTTCGCTTGCTCCAGCGTCGCGACGAATGGGATGGGATCGTAATCGATCTTCACCAGCTTCGCGGCATCGCGCGCCTGCGCCTGCGTAGCCGCCGCGACGCCAAGAATCGGCTGTCCGGCAAAACGCACGATGGGATATTTCGAAGCGGGATCCAGCGCCGGGTCTTTCAATTCCGCGATCCCGCCCGTCAGGTGTTTGAGAATGTAAACGCCCTTTACTCCCGGTGCGCGCGCCGCCGCCGAGGTATCGATGTTGCGGATACGGGCATGGGGCAGCCGCGAATCCACCATCACCGCATAGAGCATTCCCGGAAGATATACGTCAGCGGTATAGCGCGCGCGGCCCGTCGTCTTCGCCGGGCCATCCACGCGGGGAACGCGCTTGCCGATCCAGGCGAGGTCCGCGTTGAGCGGGAGCGCGCCGGGCTCTCCATCGGGGACCATGCGCTTCACGTCCGCAATCCCGTCGCGCGGAACAGCCGCCCCGGCAATCCCCTTGGGCAGCTCTTCCGGACGCGACGGCGCCGCTGGAGATCCTGCCTGCTGTTGCTGCTGCGCCTTATCAGCGCCCTTTTTTACTGCCTTTGGTTCGCCCTTGGCGCCTTGCTCCGGCGATTTCGCCTGTCCTTCTTGCAATACGATGGACATGATTAGGCCTCCTTCGTGCTTTGGCCCGAGGCCGCGAATACCGCTTCAAATATTTTGGGATAGGTGCCGCAGCGGCAGATGTTTCCGCTCATTGCCTGCTTGGTATCCGCCAGCGTCGGTTTGGGATTGGTTTCCAGCAGATGGGTGCAGCTCATGACCATACCCGGAGTGCAGAAGCCGCACTGCATTCCGTCATGCGCAATAAACGCCGCCTGCATGGGATGAAGCTGCTCGCCATTGGCAATCCCCTCGATGGTGCGGATGTTGCGCCCCTGCGCATCTATGGCGAGTGTCATGCACGAGCAGACGGGGACTTTGCCGAGCATCACCGTACATGCCGAGCAGGCGCCGCGATCGCACACCACTTTAGTGCCGGTCAGATGAAGCTGATCGCGCAACGCCTCCGCCAATGTGGTGCGCGGCTCGACCGAGAGTTGGTGGTTCTCTCCGTTTATCCGCAGCGTGATGGGCACGTCTCCCGGCCCTTTCACTGCTGTCGTGGCTTGGCTGACCTGGGCGGCGAGGTCCTGCAGCAGCCCGGCGCTGGCTGCTCCGGCGGAAGCAAGTCCCGCAGTCTTCAGAAATCCGCGCCGAGTAAAGCCCTTCTTCTTAATCTCGTTTGTAAGCCCAGGTGAATTGGGTTCGGGAGTCTTGGAATCGTCAGGCATAGCGCTCCTCATCAAAGTCTTCAGACTGACATCTTAAACGCATAGCCACAATTATGCAGCGCTGGCGAGAGTAGAGGAAAATGGCGCGTCAAAGAATCTGCCAAACAGCCGGAACATGAAGAGCAACAACGTCAGATCGCAATTCGACGGGACTTGACGAAGGCGAAGGCGATGGCAATGGCAATGACCAAAAGGACACTCGGTTGGGGGAGGATTGCTTCACCGCTGGGCCAATCCTAGGCGTCAGGATGCGGGCCAACAGTGGGCTGGCGATTCCCAAGGAAATGGCTCCTCAGGTAGGACTCGAACCTACAACCCTTCGGTTAACAGGGGGATTTCAGCGGTTGCATGTACTTGCATAGCCTTGCAGCGGTACTAAAAACACTGGACTTAAGTTAATGTGAGATGCTGATAGTAGCACAGGGTTGCACGAATCTCCAGCCGAACAGCCATCAAAATAACCATGCACAGCCAATGCTACCCACGTTTCGGTGCTAACTTAATGACATGGTCCGAGACTCAGGACGCAAAGAAAATTCTGGCAAACCCAAGGTCAAACCGAAGCCGGTTAAGGGTGTATACGAGCATCCAGCCGATAGCGGCATTTGGCATATTCTCTACTATATCGACGGGAAGCGGTATCGGGAAAAAGTGGGCCGCCGCTCAGACGCGATTGCGCTGTATCAGCATCGGAAGAATGACGCCCGCATGGGCATTAAGCTGCCCCAGCTGCGTCCTTCCAAGAGAGTGCTGTTCTCGGAGATTGCCGCCGACGCGCTCGGTTACTCGAAAGAGCACAAGGCGTCCTATCCTGGCGACCAGTCCACAGTCAACAAGCTTATGCCGACTTTCGGATCAATTGCGATCGATGACATCACGCCACAATCCATCAAGGCCTACTTTGACACGCGAACGGACCTGACGAAGACGACCATTAATCGCTATAGAGGCACCCTCTCCATGATCTTTCAGGAGGCGATTCGTAATGGTAAGGCAAAGGCGAATCCCGCGAGGCTGGTGCGGCTCCATCGCGAAGACAATGCCCGTATCAGGTTTGTGACATACCAAGAGGAAGCTGCCATTCGGGTGATCATTCGCGAACGCTGCCCCCTGCATGAGCCGGAATTTACATTAGCTCTTGAAACTGGCATGCGGAGAAGCGAGCAGTACAAGCTCGAATGGGAGCGGGTGGATCTGAGACGTAGGCAATTAACTCTTCTTAGGACTAAGAATGGATCATCAAGAGCCGTGATTCTGACGGAGTCCGCGGTTGAAGCACTACTTGAACTGGAGAAGCGGCGCATCTCCGGAAATTCGCAAGTCTGCTTAACTCGGTATGGCCAGCCAATGATATCTCCTCGTGCTTGGTTCGAATTGGTGATGCAGGACGCAGTAAAGAAGAATCCCGACTTAAAGGACGTGACCTGGCATATTTTCAGGCACACTTTTATTTCGCGGCTCGTGATGGCCGGAGTCGATCTTCGAACCGTCCAAGAACTCGCTGGACACAAAGACGTCAAGATGACGACCCGTTATGCCCACCTTGCGCCGGCCCACAAGATCGCTGCGGTGGACAAGCTCGCCGAGTACCGCAAGCAGCAGGAAAGCGTGGAGACAAGCGCAATTGCTTGATTCGAAAACGCGCTTCTCGCCACACATCGCCAAGTCTCTGACCAATACTCATTAGCTTGAGGTGCTAGCGCCGCATAGTTATAGGGGTCAATTCACCCCCAGCACCAATCCAAAGAATCAGCAACGAACGCCTCCTGGCGAAGGCGGGGTAGCAAGGCGCAATGGGGAGGGTATCTCCCACCCTTGGAGCG
>JBDTLH010000164.1:0-6820 GCA_039934875.1 Acidobacteriaceae bacterium
CCTGCGGAGCACAGGAACCGCAACCCCCGAATGGACAGCCGCCCCCGCCAACGGCTATGGCCGGTCAGGCAAATAGCTCGACGGTATCGGGCAAGGTGAGCGAATTCACCAAAGGGCCGGACGGTCAGACCAATGGATTTAAACTGACAAACGGGACGGTGGTGCATTTGCCACCCGATTTGCAGCGGCAGACCTATGGGGCGGTTGACAAAGGGATAAAGGTCGAAGCGATGGGAATGGCCCGGCAAATTGACGGCCAGCAGGTGGTCGATGCACAATCTATCCGGTTGAACGGACAGCAGTATGTCTCGACCGCGCCGCCGCCTCCACCGCCAGGAGGACCTGGCGCGGGGGGACCGCCTCCGCCAAATGGGCGGATGGGAGCGCCACCCCCGCCGCCGCCGAATGGCTCCGCTCCGATGCCGGATCCGAACGCGCCCCCTACCCCTGCTCCTAACCCTCGTTAAACTTGTCAAAACCCTCAGGCGAACGGGCTAGAAGCTAAGTTCGCCTGAGCGATTTGCTAACCTCCGTTCCCGCGAGTAGAATTAATTACGACTAGAAGAGTCGGATATCCGGCAAGCAAAGTAGGTCTGGCCTAAGCTGTTAAAAGACTTCGACTTATGCTGAAATTGACCAAGAAGACGGATTACGGGCTGATCGCTCTCAAGCACCTGGCGGAATGCGGGCTCCCCGCCGCCAGCGCCAAGGAGATTGCCGACGCATACCGGCTGCCGCAGGAGGCGTTGGCAAAGATTTTGCAGAGGCTGGCCAAGCAAGGTCTGCTGGTTTCGCACCAGGGAAGTAATGGCGGCTATGGCCTGGCTCGCAACGCCGGGCAAATCAGTGCGTTGGAGGTGATTCAGGCGATTGATGGGGATGTATTCATCACCTCCTGCACCACCAGCCACAAGGAATGCGGGCAGCACGATAATTGCACCATCCGTGAGCCGCTGCGCAAGGTGAACAGCAGCATCCGCGGGCTGCTTGCAAGAATCAAGATAAGCGACATGCGGGAGGCGGAGGCGGACGAAGCCGATCCGATGGAAACGGCACTGGAACGCGCAAGCGATATGCAGCCGCATATGAGACAACCGGAACTGGTAAGAATCAGCAATTAGGAGAGGTGGAGATGGGCATCAGCGTACAGACAGTAACTGAGACAACGACGGCAAATGGGATGGGGCATCTGATCGAACCGGCGGCAGTGGAGTTGCCGATCTATCTTGATAATCATGCGACCACGCCGCTTGATCCGCGGGTGCTGGAGGCGATGCTGCCGTATTTGACCACCAAGTTCGGCAATGCGGCGAGCCGCAACCACAGCTTCGTCTGGGTGGCGGAAGAAGCGGTCGAAAACGCACGCACCCAGATCGCGAAGCTGATTGGGGCGACGGCCAAGGAGATCATCTTTACCTCCGGCGCCACGGAATCGAACAACCTCGCGCTCAAAGGCGTGGTCGAGATGTATCGCGAGAAGGGCAACCAAATCATTACCGCGGTGACCGAGCACAAAGCGGTGCTTGACACGTGCAAGCATTTGGAGAAATTCGGCACGCGAGTAACTTATCTGCCGGTGCAGGCGGACGGGTTGATCGATCTCGAAGACCTGAAGCGCGCGATCGATGAGAAGACGATTCTGGTCTCGATCATGTTCGCTAATAATGAGATGGGCGTGATCCAGCCGGTGGCGGAGATCGGGAAGATATGCCGTGAGCGCGGGGTGCTCTTCCACACCGATGGGGTGCAGGCGGTGGGCAAGGTGCCGGTGGATGTGAATGCACTCAACATCGATATGCTCTCGCTCTCGGCGCACAAGATCTACGGCCCCAAGGGAGTCGGTGGGTTGTATGTCCGGCGCAAGAATCCGCGGGTGCAGTTGTCGGCGCAGATCGACGGCGGCGGACACGAGCGCGGCATGAGGTCGGGCACACTCAACGTTCCAGGCATTGTGGGACTAGGCAAGGCCTGCGAGTTAGCGGGCGAGGAGCTGCCTGAGGAGACGGCGCGCCTGAGCTATCTGCGGGACAAATTGATGAACACTTTGAAGGACAACCTCGATATGGTGTTCATCAACGGCAGCATGGAGCCGGGCAGGCACCTGCCGGGCAACCTGAACATGAGCTTCCTCTATGTAGAGGGCGAGTCGTTGCTGATGGGCATCAGCGAAATCGCGGTTTCTTCGGGGTCGGCATGCACCTCGGCGACGCTGGAGCCATCCTATGTATTGAAGGCGTTGGGATTGGGCGACGATGTGGCGCACAGTTCCATTCGATTTGGAATCGGACGGTTCACCACGGAAGCCGAGATCGATTACGTCGCCGACAAAGTGATTGATGTGGTGCGCAAGTTGCGCGAACTCTCTCCGCTGTATGAGATGGCGAAAGAGGGAATTGATTTGAGCAAGATCGATTGGCAGGCGCACTAAGTGGCTAAGAAGGACGCGAGTCACGGGCTGATGCTTTAGCTCGCAGCTAAGAGGGGCATGGTCACGGGCTGATGCTTTAGCTCGCGACTCGGGACCCGGGACTTACAACAGTCTGGAAATACGCAGGGAGATAAGAAGATATGGCATACAGCAATAAAGTAATCGACCACTACGCAAATCCACGCAATGTTGGCACGCTCGACAAGAGCTCGCAAGAGGTTGGCACGGGCATGGTGGGTGCGCCGGAGTGCGGCGACGTCATGCGTTTGCAGATCAAGGTGAATCCGGAGACACAGATCATCGAGGATGCGAAGTTCAAGACCTTCGGCTGCGGATCGGCCATCGCGTCGAGTTCGTTGGCAACGGAGTGGGTCAAGGGCAAGACTGTGGATGAAGCGATGACCATTCGCAACACAGAGATCGTTAGGGAGTTGTCGCTGCCGCCGGTGAAGATCCACTGTTCAGTGCTGGCGGAAGATGCGATTCGCGCGGCCATCGGTGATTGGAAGAAGAAGCAGGGTTCGGCGGTGAATGAAGCACAGGCGGTGAAGGTCCCGGCGGAGACGAGCGCATAGCTGTCAGCTATCAGCTCTCTGCTTTTGCTGAGAGCTTATAAGCTGAGAGCTGAGAGCTTGCTTTATGGCCGTCGAACTACATAGTCCGGTGATGAGCCCCACCAATGCTCCGAGTACGGGCAAAGTGGTGCAGGTGACCCAGCGCGCGCTCGCGAAGATCCGGTCGGCGATGGTGAAGGAGAACGTTTCGCCGGAGCAGGGGGGCTTGCGTCTGGGGGTGCAGGGCGGCGGTTGTTCGGGGTTGAGCTACAACATCCGTTTCGATTCGCAGCCCCGAGAGCGCGACCGCGTGTATGAATATGACGGAGTGCGCGTCTTCGTCGATCCCAAATCGTTTATCTATCTGCACGGCATGGTGCTGGATTATGAAGAGTCGCTGATGAAGCAGGGATTCAATTTTGTGAATCCGAATTCATCGAAGTCATGCGGATGCGGCTCGAGCTTCAGCGCGTAAGAGCTAAGAAGGCCATGAGTCACGGGCTTGAGGTTTAGCTCGCGAGCCGTGGCCGGTGATTTCTTGCAGAGGATGGATGTTAGAACCAGCACGCGAAAGTCGGAACCCGAAACCCGAAACTACTCCGGATTATTTCCAGGTATTCGGACTGGTCCGGAAATTGACGCTGGATCCGGCCGAACTGGAGAAAGAGTTCTATGCACAGTCGCGCAAGCTGCATCCCGACCGTTTTGCGGGCAAATCCGTGGAGGAGCAGGAGTGGGCGACGGAGCAATCGTCACTGCTGAATGATGCCTATCGCACTTTGAAGGACCCGATTGCGCGCACGGAATATCTGCTCTCATTGGAGGGCGTGAACATGGAAGAGCAGTCGCGGTCGGCCAGCGATTCGGCACGAGCGAGCGGGACGGAGAAGAAACAAGTCGTTCCTCCGGAGTTGCTGGAGGAGGTCTTCGAGATGAATATGCAGTTGCAGGAGATGAAGATGGCGCACCAGATGGGGGAAGAGCCTGATGCGGAGACACAGCAGGGACTCGAAGCGTCGCGGGCGAATTTTCAAAGCAAGCTGAGCGGGATCGATGAAGATTTGAAGGCGCAGTGGACACGGTGGGACGCAGTAGTGGATTGCGGCGCCGCGGACGGGACAATAGGGGCCGAAGTGCGCGATGCAATGGTCGAGGTATTGAACCGCAGAAGCTACGTGCGGAACCTGGTGCGGGATGTGGGCGCGGCGCTGGACGGCTAGTGAAGGACAGAATGGCAGAAAATGAAAGAATTGTCGGGATTGATTTAGGCACAACCAATTCGCTGGTGGCGTTCATGCAGGGCGACCATCCGGTGATTATTCCGGGAGAAGAGGGCGCAAACCTGTTGCCGTCGGTGGTGGCGCTTGAAGTGCATGCGACGAAGGGCGAGCGCATCATTGTGGGAAATCGCGCGCGCAATGTTCTGATTCAACGCGCGGAGAATGCGATTTATTCGGTAAAGCGGCTGATGGGCCGCGGCGCCGAAGATGTGCAGGAAGAATTGAAGTTCTTCCCCTTCCGCATCTCCGGAGGGGATGGGACGGTGCTGAAGATACAGCTTGGCGGGCGCGAGTTTACGCCCCCCCAGATATCAGCGTACGTGCTGTTGCAACTCAAGAAAAACGCAGAGCGTTATTTCGGAGCGGCGGTCACGAAAGCGGTCATCACTGTGCCTGCCTATTTCAACGACGCGCAGCGCCAGGCGACGAAAGATGCGGGGCGAATCGCCGGACTCGAGGTCCTGCGGCTGGTGAACGAACCCACAGCAGCGGCGTTGGCGTACGGGCTGGATAAGCAGCGCGACGGTATCGTTGCGGTTTACGATTTTGGCGGCGGCACGTTTGATATTTCTATTCTGAAGTTGCACGAAGGCATCTTCGAGGTGGTTTCCACCAACGGAGACACGCATTTAGGCGGCGATGATATCGACAATTTGCTGCTGACCATCGCCATCGATGAGATAAAAAGTGATTTAGGGCTCGACATCAGAAAGAATGGAGAGGCAATCCAGGCGTTGCGTAAATCCGTGATTGAGGCCAAGGTGGCGTTAAGCTCGGCGCCCAGCGCAACCATCGACCTGGAATTGGAGGGTGGCAAGAGATACCAGCGCGAGGTCCCGCTCGCCGTCTTTGAAGAGATGATCGAGCCAATTCTGCAACGCACCATGCAGCCGTGCCGCCAGGCAATCAAAGACGCCGGCATCTCGCTTGAACAGATCAGCGAAGTGGTCATGGTGGGCGGATCGACGCGGATTCCGCGAGTGCGGAAGCTGGTCACAGATTTGTTCGGACTGGGCGCGCGAGGCAAGCAGCCGCACACCGAATTGAATCCCGATGAAGTGGTGGCATTGGGAGCGGCGGTACAGGCCAACATTCTCGGCGGCGGCTCGATTGCGACTGAAAACATGTTGCTGCTGGATGTAACTCCGCTATCGCTGGGTATCGAAGCCCTGGGGGGCGTGGTGTCGAAGATCATTCAGCGCAATTCCACGATTCCCGCAAGCGCGACGGAGCACTTTACGACCGGAGTCGAAGGGCAGACCAATGTGGCGGTCCATGTGGTGCAGGGCGAGCGCGAGATGGCGGGGGATTGCCGCTCTCTGGCGCGCTTCGATCTGAAAGGCATACCGCCGATGCCGGCGGGAATTCCGCGTATCGAAGTAAAATTTCTCATCGATGCGAATGGAATCCTGCAGGTGAGCGCGCGCGAGCAGCGCAGCGGAAAACAGGCGCAGATCGAGGTCAAGCCTACTTACGGCCTAACCGACGAGCAGGTGGAGAAGATGATCCTCGATTCGTTCGACTATGCCGAGGATGACCTGACGAAACGGCAGGTGATCGAGGCGCGGAATGAGGCGGAGAACCTCATTCTCCATCTCGAGAAGGCGAAGAAGTCCGCAGCCTGGAGTGCAATCTCGGAGCAGGAGCGCATAGAGGTCACAGCGCTCGAATCGGAGCTGAAGTCCGACAAAGAATTGGACGATTACAAGCTGATTCGCGAGAGCATTGAAAGGCTGGATAAAGCATCGCGCAAGCTTGCCGAGTTGATGATGGATACGGCAGTCTCTTCGGCGATGAAGGGACAAACGATGAAAGAGGCGGGGGAAAAGATGGGCGATGCGCCAAATGCGCCGCATCCCTTTGCGCCTGCTGAGATAGAGACGAAAGGATAGGCTCGCTGCCGATCAACCCCGGTGGGGTCCGATGAGAGTAGGACGATGATAAACGGTGATAAGAATGGTCAAAAGAAGCTATGCAGTTTTGTCCTTCGTTTTTATCATCGTTGATCGTCGTTAATCACCGTCCTTGAGTGGTCGTTGATCAGCATTTATTCGGCGGAAAGAAGACATTATGTTAAAGACAGAAAGCATCGATCCAGATAAGCTGGTGCGGGTCACCTTCCAGCCCGAAGGCAAGACCGTCGAATTCGAACTAGGCACGTTGCCCTACGACGAGCATGGCAAGCCGATGTCGTTTCTCGACGTGGCGGAAAACTTCGATGTCTTTCTCGATCACGCGTGTGGAGGCAATTGCGCGTGTACTACCTGTCACGTGTGGGTGAAGAAGGGCGGGGGCGGCATCAGCGAGGCGCAGGATGACGAACTCGACAAGCTCGATACCGCAGCGGACCTGCAGCTCGATTCGCGGCTGGGGTGCCAGGCGGTGATTGAAAAGGCGGGCGAGTATGTGGTCGAGGTTCCGGAGTGGAACCGCAACTATGTCTCAGAGGGCAAGCCACTATCGCTGGGGGAGACTACGATAGTTTAGGCGGCCTTCTCCGCGCCTTTCTGGTAAATACCCATCAATTCCGACTGTTCGATGATCTTTCCTTCGAGGGC
>JBDTLH010000165.1:0-2947 GCA_039934875.1 Acidobacteriaceae bacterium
TACGAATTTTCTCCGCTTGCCATCGCCCGTATTCAAACCTGCGACTGCGGATGTGGGGATGACATTCACCGCGCAACCGCTGGCGAATGCACCGGCTGGCGATTGGACCTGGATTGGAGGCATTTCCTTAAGCGGCGAGGGGCCGGAGGCGATTGCGGAGGCCAATGCTCGTGAAGTGCGTTTATCGAATGGAGCATCATTTCCGTTTCCTGGCGGGCGTGACGGCATGGGCCCCTCTGCGGAAGGGATATTAGCGGTCGATTTCAACTACGACTTCAAGACCGATCTGGTGCTGGCGGGCGGGGGAGGACTGCGCTTTTTTCGACAGAACGACCCCAAAACTTTTGTGGATGTAACGGCACAAACGAAACTGCCCGCCAGCCTGACGAATGGCGTTTACAGCGGCGCATGGGCGGTGGACATCGAAGCCGATGGCGATCTGGATATTGTGGTGGGATCGAAAGATGGACCGCCGCTGGTGCTGAGAAACAACGGGGATGGAACGTTTCAGCCGATCCATCCGTTTGCCGCGGTTTCGGGGATACGGCAATTTGTGTGGGCCGATTTGAATGACGACGGCAATCCCGATGCGGCGCTGATCGACGGGGCGGGGCAACTCCACGTGTTTTTCAACCAGCGTTTGGGAAAGTTTCGTGAACAATCCGTACCTATTGGCCTCGGGGCGGTAAAGGCGATTGCGGTAGCCGATGCTAATCATGAGGGGCCGCTGGCACTGTTGGCGGTCCGCGAAGACGGCAAGATCGTGAGCTTGTCTCTATCCCCACCGTCATCGCCACCGTCGAGTACCGAAGGTAGCAAGGGTTGGACGATAGCGGAGATCGCTAATGTGCCGAATGCGGCGAGCCGCCTCGCGAGCGAGGTGCGGCTGCGCGTTGCGGACCTGGATGATAACGGCGCCTTCGATCTGCTGCTCGCGCCGGTCGGCTCCGCGCAGGAAGCGCTGATATGGCTGCAGGGAGAGAATGGGAAATTCCAATTGATGGACAGGCCCCTCGATCCGGCGCTGATCTTCGCCGCAGCCGATTTGAAAGGAGACGGAAGGCTTGATCTGCTCGGGATATCGTCCAGTGGTAATCCCTTTGCGGCAGCCAATCACGGGACCAAAGGTTATCACTGGCAGACCCTTCGGCCTCGCGCCCACCAGGCCACAGGCGACCAGCGGATAAACTCCTTCGGCATCGGCGGACAGATTGAGATTCGCTCCGGGCTGCTGGTGCAAAAGCAGACCATCACAAGCCCGGAACTGCATTTTGGATTGGGCGAACAGAAGGGCGTCGATGTCGCGCGCATCGTCTGGCCGAATGGCTCGGTGCGCGCCGAGTTCGCGCTCAGGGCGGACCAGCAGATTGTGACCGAGCAGCGGCTGAAGGGATCGTGCCCCTTTCTCTTCGCCTATAACGGTAATGAAATGGAGTTTGTGAAGGACACTGTGCCATGGGGGGCGGCGATCGGTTTGCGCATCAATGCAATGGGTGCGCCGCGCATCGAGGCGACGCAGGAGTGGTATAAGATCGGGCGCAAGGAGCTGGTCCCGCGAGATGGTTTTTACGATCTGCGTATTACCGGCGAGCTTTGGGAGACCTACTACTACGATTATCTGGCGCTCATGACGGTGGACCATCCGCAGGGAACCGAGATATTCACCGATGAACGCTTCGTCGTGCCGCCAGTCAAGCTGGCAATAACCGCGGTGGGAATGCCGCAGCCGATTGCCCGCGCCGTCGATGACGAGGGACAAGACGTAACCGAGATTCTGCGCAAACTCGATGGAAGGTATCTGGATACATTTGGCCGGGGGCAGTATCAGGGCGTCACGCGCGACCACTACGTCGAGATCGATTTGGGAGAGAATGCAAACCAGGATGGACCGCTGTGGCTGATTGCAAAAGGGTGGCTGCATCCCTCTGATTCGTCGCTCAACATCGCCATGAGCCAGGGCCATCATGAGCATCCGCAGCCACTGAGCCTTGAAGTGCTGGATGGGCATGGCGGCTGGAAAGTGGCGCGGGCGAACCTGGGTTTTCCGGCGGGGCGCAACAAGATTTGTCTGATCGATCTCACAAATGTATTTGCTCCGGGAACGCCGCGCCGCTTGCGGCTGCGCACGAACCTCGAAATCTATTGGGATTCCGTCGAATGGGCGAGAGGGCTGCCGCAGACGCCGCTTAAAATCGCGCGGTTGGCTCCCAGTGTGGCGGAGCTGCACTATCGCGGTTTCTCGGTGATTCATCAGGCGAATGAATCATCGCCGGAGATTCCCGATTATCAGCAGCTCGCGGCAACCACGCAGATATGGCGCGATCTTTCGGGCTACTATACCCGCTACGGAGATGTGCGCGAGCTGCTGGCAGGGATTGATGACCGATACGTCATCATGAATGCGGGCGATGAGATTTCGCTGCGCTTCGCCGCCGCCCCGCCGCCTGCGGGATGGGTGCGCGACTTTGTGATTGCGGGCGATGGCTGGATCAAAGACGGCGACTACAACTCAACCTACTCGCAGACGGCGCTGCCCTATCCGTATCACGCTAGAAAGGACTACAACACGGCGCCCGGCAAGCTGGAGGATGAATGGGTGTACCGCCACCATCCGGAGGACTGGCAGAGATTTCAGACACGCTACGTGACTCCGGAGACCTTTCAAAATGCCTTACGGCGCGGGGCGGCGAGATGAGGCGCGTACCTGTATCCGCCGCACGGGTTTCACTCACGGTGTTTTTCGCGGGGTTGCTGCTTACGCCGATGCTGGTGAGAAAGTTTTCCTCTGAGCACAGCGCCTCCGCGAGCACCAGGTTTGACACGAACGCCGCGCTGGCGCGCTATGGTTTCTATCTAACTAACGTTTCTCGCGCGGCGGGCATCGACTTTGTCCATCAGGGGCCCACGCTCGACGGCAAGCTGGCGGCAATTATGCCCGAGGTGGCGT
>JBDTLH010000166.1:0-3297 GCA_039934875.1 Acidobacteriaceae bacterium
GAGAAACCATGAAGAAATCTCTGTTCACCCTGGCAGCCGCTGCGCTGCTGCTTCCGCTTACCCTCACCGCCCAGACCGCAACCCAGGACATGAAAGATGCCGGGCACGACACCGCCCACGCCACCAAGACCACTGGACGCCACATTAAACACGGCACCAAGCACGTCACTCACAAAGCCGCCCACAAAACCAAGCGTGGCGCCCAGAAGGTCGAAGACAAGACGGAACCGAGATAAGCAACTAGCAATTAGCAATCAGCAAAACCACGCGCCTGTAGCGCCGGCGCCCTCGCCGGCTGTTTCGCGGACGCCTTCGTCCGCGATTTCTTCTTGCCCGGCGTTGACTTCCGCCAGTGATTCAACTCCATCAATCTCCCCTGCTCTTCTCTGTGTACTCCGCGTCTCCGTGGTGAATGCTCTTCAACACCAGCTCCCCGAACAACGTGTTCGCCCAGGCGAACCATGCGCGGGTGAACTTCTTCGCATCATCCTGATCGAACGATTCGTGCATGAATCCGGTGCCCGCGTCCGTATCCACCAGCATCTGCAAACATCGCGCCGTCTCGGCGCCATCACTGCTGGTCAATCCACGCATGATGATACCCAGCGGCCATATCATCCTCAACCCGACATGCGGACCGCCCACACCCTCTGCGGCGCTCCCCTTGAAGTAATAAGGGTTCGCCCCGCTCAAAACAAACCTGCGCGTGTTCTGATACACAGCATCGCTTTTCGCGACGCAGTCCAGATACGGCAGCGACATCAGGCTCGGAACATTCGCATCGTCTATGAAAAGCTGATTGCCGAAGCCGTCCACTTCGTACGCATATATCTTCCCGAATTGCGGATGCGAGGCTATCCCATATTTCATCACTGCCGCCTCGACCTCGTCCGCCATGCGCGAACACTCTCCGGCGAATGCACCATCGTTCCACACTACGCGTGAGATTTCTTCCAACTGCCGCAGTGACCGCACCGCGAATAGATTCGACGGTATTAGAAACGGATAAATACATGCGTCATCCGAAGGACGGAAACCACTCGCGATCAGCCCCACCGGCTTCACCGGATTGCCATATCCATCCAGATTTAGAGTGTCATTCGGCGATGTTGTCTCCCGGCGAAAGCTGTATGGCCCCGGCCCATGTTTGCGCTGCTGCACACGAAACGTCTCGACGATCAGCCGCGCCGCCGCCCGCCACCGCCCGTCAAGAACCGATGCATCGTCGGTCGCCTTCCAATATCCATGGGCCAATCGCACCGGATAACACAGCGAATCAATCTCCCACTTGCGCTCATGAAGCTCCGGCTTCATCTGCGTCAGGTCCGTGTCAAACTCGCTACCCGTCGGTCCATAGTTGAATGCATTCGCATAAGCATCGATCAACACGTACCGCGCCTGCCGGTGGATCACCCCCCTCAGCAGCATCCGCAATTTTTCATCCTGCCCTACCAGGGGAAGATATGGCCACACCTGCGCGGTCGAATCTCGCAGCCACATCGCGGGAATATCGCCGGTAATCACGAACGTATCCGGCTTGCCATCCACCACCCCCGTGCGCACCGTCGTATCCAGTGTGTTGGGATAGCAGTTCTCAAACATTCTGGCCAGCTTGGTATCGCCCAGCTTCTTCTTCACTCGCGCAATCGTCGCCTCGACTGCGTCGCTGGTGAACTTGCGCTTCTCGACAGGAGGACGCCCCGTCCCCGAGCCGGCCGTCGCACTCTGTCCCCACGTCAATGGAGCGAACTTCGCCGCCGCAACACTCATCACCGCCAGCTTCGCTGCTTCTCGCCTTGTAATCAAGCATTGCCTCCGCTGCATAAAAACAGGGGCGCTCAAACGCCCCTTTTCAGCTTGCTCTTTTTAGTGTGCTCCGTGTCTCCGCGGTGGACCCCGCTACACCAGCTCCGGCACACCCGCCACATACTCCACGATATGCCCTGCCACGGCAGACGCCGCGACTGTCAGGGGACTCGCCAGATACATCTGCCCCGGTCCGCTGCGCCCGGGGAAGTTCCGGTTCTGCGCCGAGATCACCACCTGGTCCGGTCGCTTCGACACCCCCGGCCCCGCATTGATGCACGCCCCGCAACTGGGCTCGATAATGATCGCGCCCGCCTGCTTGAAGATGTCGAGATATCCCTGCTGAATGCAATACTCGCGTGTATCCTGGGAGCCGAACTGAATATAGAACTCGACCGACTCCGCCACGCGCTTGCCCTGCGCCAGCGCGTCGTTCAGCACCTCGGCGTACATGTCCATGTCTTCGTTTTTGCCCGCGGTGCAGGTGCCGCCATAAGCGATCTCAATCGGGACCGGCGTATTCAAATCGCGAACAAACTTCCCATTCCCCGGATCGCCCGGCGTCGCCACCATCGGCCCGATCTCATCGGCATCAAGCTCGATCACATGCGCATACTCCGCATCCGGATCGCTGTACAAGCCCTCAATGAGCTTCTCCGACTCCTCCACGGGAACTCCTCGTCGCTCGTGCAGGAACTCGACCACCTTCGCATCCGGAGCCACGATGCCGGTGAAGCCGCCGATCTCCGCCGCCATGTTCGTCATCGTCGCGCGCTCATCCACTCCCAGGTCCTCGACCGCCTCGCCCGCGTACTCCATCACCTTCGCCAGCGCCTTGCCGCTCTTCACGTAATCCAGCGACAATATCTTTAAGATATAGTCCTTCGCCGTCACATTGGGCTTGCGCTTGCCGCGGACGATCACCTTCACCGACTCCGGCACCCTCACTCGCACGTCGCGCGTGAACCAGGAATTGAATACATCCGTTGTGCCGATACCGAACGCAACACAACCCACCGCGCCCGCATGCGGAGTGTGCGAATCCGACCCCACATTCAACTGCCCCGGCAGCGCATAGCTTTCAGTAATAATCGAATGGCATATCCCCTCCGACCCTTTGCGGTCTTTGAGTTCGCCGTGCAGCTTAATCCCTTGTGCCTGGGCAAACGATTCCTGCTTCAATTTCAACTGCGTGGCAAAATCCAACAGGCCCAGCTTCTTCTTGTCCTCGGGGATGACCTCATCCAGAAACGTGAGATGGTCGCGAAAGAACAGCACCGACTGCTTATCGTTCACCGGAACATCCGCGCCCACGAAGCGCTCATAAAAGATCGCCGCCATCGGTGTCACATATTCATGAGAAAAACGCAGGTCCACGCGCGCAAAACCCGTGTCCCCCGGCTTTACATACGGCACCCCGATCTTCTCCGTTCCCGTCTGCATGTGTTTGGCGAAGATCTTCTCCGCCACCGTCATGCCGCGCTTCGCCGT
>JBDTLH010000167.1:0-2930 GCA_039934875.1 Acidobacteriaceae bacterium
AGTCATAGATGTGGCGAATGCTCGGTCCCGGGATCCAGTCGAGGGGCACCAGAGGAGCTCGAGAGCGCACGACGATGAGCCATGCAACGGGCGAGGTGAATATTCCAACGGCAATGGCGCTTGAACACACGCCCTTCCAGGGCAACTCTCGCCGGCGCAGGAAGGCCAGTGACGCGAGTTGGGCGAACAGCACCAGGACAGCGAAGATGTGCGCGTAAACGGCGAACACGCTGAACGATGAATACAGAAGCCAGTTCTTACGCGATGGCCCTTCGATGGACTTTATGAAATACAACGAGGAGAGAGTAACCAGAAATACAAGCAAGGCATAGGTGCGCGCCTCTTGTGACCACTGGACATCAAAGAGATTGACCGCCAGGAGGAGCGCCGCGATGGCCCCGGCGCGCCGCCCCAGCAGATGAGTTCCCAGCGCGAACAACGGAGGAAGCGTGAGCACGCTGAAGAGGACAGACAAGAGGCGCAGCGAAAATTCGCTTTCGCCGAAGCTCATCCAAAGATGGAGCAGCCCGTAGTAAAGGCTGGTATTGGGGTCCATGTTGCGGACCACCCAAAGAAAGGAGTGCCACGGCATGCGCGCGATCTCCACGCTCCAAATTTCGTCGAGCCACAGAGATTTGGTCCCAAGGAAGGCCAGACGAATGGCCAGTGCCAAGGCGATGGAGATGAGCAGGAGAAGCCACGAGAGCCGGTCCGAGGAGAAGCGTTCTCGGAGGCTGAAGCGGTTTTCAGAGATAGGAGCGGGTATGTTGTGCATGTTCTCCAGGCAATTTCCAGGGGCAACCAGAGTCTATAGGGTATTTGCCGAAGCGGCGAGGGCGGGCGACTCGGACTGCGTCAGGCGGTCAACCAGGGCAAGATAAGTATGTTTGTTGGTGTCCCAGTCGTTCCTCTTCACAAAGTCGAGCGCGTTGCGAGCAAGATATTTGCATAAAGGCGGATCTTCCGCGAGTGTCTTGATGGATTCGGCAAGGGATTCGGCGTTTCCACTCAAGAAGAAGCGCACGACGGAGGTATTGAAATAAAAGCGATCGACCCTGGTGTCAGCCACGATCACCGGCACTCCCATAGCCATGAACTCGAGGACCTTGGTGCTGAAGGCTTCGTTGCCGAAGGAATCGCCGCGCTTGGGAACGATTCCCGCATCGGCATCCTGCATCAAGCGGGGAATTTCCCAGATCGCTCGTGGTTCAAGGAAGACAACTTGCCCTTCCAGGTGCAGACTGCGGGCGAGCTCGCGCAATGACTCGCGTGCCGGGCCGGAGCCACAGATGCGGAGTTCGAGGTGCGGCAGATTGTGGCGAAGTTCGTGGATCGCCTGGATGGCGAGATCGAGACCCTGATGATGATTGAGGCTGCCGGGATAAAGCAGCACGAACTTATGGTTGTGATCATCAGCGCGACGGTGACTGACGCGGGAGAAGAGCGAACGATCCGGCGAGTTCATGAGCACCGTGCACCTGGCCTGTGGGACAGAGCGCTGGGTGATTACGTCAAACCAAAGGTGATTGGCGATGATGACGTGGTGAGCGAAATGCGCGCAGAGCCACTCTTCGAGCAAGAGTGCACGAGAGATCCATGACCCCTTGCGCGCTCCGAATTTCGCCTGATGAAATTCGGGCAGCAGGTCGTGGATGTCCAGGAGCAGCGCGCTTCCGGTGATGCGCGGGAACCAGGCGGCAAAGACCAGAAAATCAGGCATGGAATGGACATGGACGAAGTCGTATCGATTTTTCCAATGCCGCCGGGTGAGCCAGATCATTGCCTTAACAAAGAAAGCGAGAGTGCGTGCCAGATGTGCCCACGCGCTCTTCTCGTCGCGAGCGCGCTCTTGAATGCGAAAGATGTTTACCTGGTTGATGGTCTCAGCGGATTTTTGCCTGGGTTGGCGCAAGCTGATCACATCAACGCAGTTACCGCAAGCGGCGAGCGTCTCCGCATAGCGGATCACCCGGTTGTCAGCCTCATAGAAGCTGTACGCTAACATGCAGATTCGCATATTGTGGTCAGCCTCTCTGCTTTGCTGGGTTGTGGAAGTTTAACGAGCACATGGCGCGCAATCGAAGCTGCTGCTCGGCACGGAGGTGATGAGCGAAATCATGGGGGACGAGAAGCGGTTCGCGCTTGAGGCAGCAGAAGATAAAAGCGGCGAGGCGAGCGGCGGCCCCGAGCAGGACGGGCCGCTCTGAGACTCTGGCGGCACATTTGAGTAGTTCGAAGGCGGGCAGGGTGCCGAATGAATAGTCCATGCGGCCCTGCCGGAGACGTCCGCGCAGCACACCCTCTGCACCGGCGGTAGGGCGGAAGTGCTGGACCGGAAGATCGGGGTAGGAGCGAACGGTCCAGCCTTGCTGGCGCGCCCGCACCTCGGCAAACCAGTCAGGTCCGCCATACTTCAGAGGAGTGTATCCGCCGACGCCGTCGTAACATTCGCGCCGGAATAGCTGGACGGCGTGGGCTACCGCGGAGGTTGAATTTGTGGGCCTGGCGCGGAAGGATCCACGGTGGCGTTCATGGATGAAGCCTCCAGCCAGCCCGAGTTCGGGAGAGGAGATGAAACGTTCCAACAGGCGCTCGAAATAGGATGGATCAAACGCGACATCCGCGTCGAGGTTTCCGATGAAAGCAAAATCAAGGCCGGCGAGGCAAGCATGGCCAGCGTTGATGGCGTTTACCTGGGCGGCGAAATTCCTGGGGTGGGCTTCAACGATGCGGTGCAGATGAATGAAGGGATGGCGTTGGGCATACGACTGAACGATTTGGTCGGTCGAGTCACTCGACGCGTCGCTGACGATAACCCACTTTTTCGGCAGGACCGTCTGGGCGATGACCGCTTCAATCGTCTGCGCGATGAATTGTTCTTCATTGTAAGCGGCGGTCACGAGAACGTAGCTGGTTGGAACAGGAGCCTC
>JBDTLH010000168.1:0-5362 GCA_039934875.1 Acidobacteriaceae bacterium
GCGCCCGCGACCGTACCGTGGCCGGTCGGATAAGCCGGGTGCGCCGGCGAACCCTCGGGAAATGCCTGCGCCAGCAGATATGTGCCGTACTTGCTAAAGCTCGCCTCGACGGCCTGCGAGTTCAGGACGTTGCTGTTCACATGGCCGTCAATCGCGCTGTCCTGTCCGGTCTGGAGCAGGTGGACGATACCTCCGCCCGACTCCGGACGGTGGCGCAGATGAACAAACCACTTTTGATACCACACCGAATTCACGGCGCGGGTCGCCACCGACGCGAGCGTGCCTGCGAAATCCGGCTGGCCGAAGGTGCCGAAGCCATTCTGGGTTTTCGAATGGACATAGGGATTGCCGGGATTCAGCGGCGCGCCCATCGTGTTCAAGGCAAGATAGGCGGTGAGGAACTCCTGATAGAGCACGTCCACGTGGGTAAGGGCGAGCAATCCGCGGCCGTTGTGCAGAAAGCGCGGCTGCGGGTCTGGCTGGTCCTCGAGTCCGGTGTCAATGCCATTCTGCACCCGCTCGAAGATAACCGGGTCCGTCATGTAGTCAAGATTAGGCTGATAGGTAATCAATTTTTGGCTGATCTCCTGCGCTCCGAGGAATGTGGGAGTAATCAGCAGCTGCGAGATATAGGGACCCAGCGCCTCTCCAGGAAAGATACCGCGGAATAATAGTCGGGGCGTTACCTTTCCCGTGCTATCTCTGGGACCGGCATAAGTTGGCATGGCGGAGAGCTCCGCGGCTGCCCGCACCGCCAGGGGATTCGCGGGATAATCGGTGAACGCCACATCGCGCAGCAGCGAACCCCAATACATCTCCACCAGCTCCGTTCCATATGCTTCGCTGGCCAGCGCCGGCGGCGGCGGCACAATCACGACGCTCTCCTGATTGGCGGGAGAAGGAGCGTTGCCGAACTGCGCCGCGTCGGTCCCTTCGAGGCTAAAGGCGAGGCCGCCCTGGGGACCGTTGAGGGTGCGCGTGCCGCCGAGGATGATCTTCTCGAAATCGGCGGGATCGCCGCTCTTCAGGGCTTTCTTGAAGGAGTGATAGGCGGGCAAATCCACTCGTCCGAGGCTAGATTGCCGCAGAGCCTTGGTGTAAGTGCCGGACTTGTCGGGATAGCGCTCCTCGTCGCCGTTAGTGGTGTGCGGCGGAACGGGAATCTCCGCCTCGCGGGTGGCGGCCTGGAGGCGAAGCTCAAACGACTTGAGTACACGGCCCTTCACTCCGGCGGGCTTCTTGGTGCTTGCATCTATTTCATTCCGCGGCTGATCCATTTTATCTACGCTATCCTCTGTTTCTCATTTCCTGTTGCACATGCAGGGTAAAACCAGGGCGGCCCTGTTTACAATGGCAGCACTGTGAAATCCTACCTTTTTCGTGGTTTAGCTGCCGTCTGCTTCATTTCAATTCTCTTTTCGCTTTCCGCTCTCTCGCAGCAGGTCGCGCCGAACTCTTATAGCGCGCTCCAGTGGCGCTTGATCGGGCCGTTTCGCGCGGGGCGGGTGAGCGCGGTCGCGGGAGTGCCCAGCGATCCCTCTACTTATTACATCGGCACACCCGGGGGCGGAGTGTGGAAGACGATGGATGCGGGGCGGGTGTGGAAGCCGATCTTCGATTCGGTGCCCATCGCCTCGATAGGAGCGGTGGCGGTCGCCGAGTCCGACCCGAAGATTGTCTATGTCGGGACCGGCGAACAGACGCCGGGCAAGGGCGTGTATAAATCAACCGACGCGGGGAAGACATGGAGCAGCGCCGGCCTCGAAGAGACCGACACTATCACCGGACTATTGGTGGACCGGCACAATTCCGAGACGATTTGGGTCAGCGCAAACGGCAATAAGGCGCGGGGATCGGTGGGCGGCGTCTTCAAGACCACGGACGGAGGAAAGAGCTGGCAGCATGTTCTGGTTCCTAAAGACGAGAATACCGGAGCCATGGACCTTGCGATCTCGCTGGATAATCCGCGGGTGCTGTACGCGACGCTGCTGACGCGGACGCCGGGCGCGAACCCGCGGGAGAAGAGCAAGACGCAGGACGCAGCGATCTATCGATCCAGCGACGGTGGCGCGACCTGGGCCGCGGTCGCCGGCAAGGGCCTGCCCACGGATGCTATGGGGCGGGTCGGCGTGATCGTTGCGCCGAGACAAAGCTCGCATGGGGATACGGTTTACGCGGTTGCGTCGCAGGGCTTCTTCCGCTCCGATGACGGCGGCGCGAGCTGGCAGCAGACAACAAAGGATCCGCGCATTGTGGGCAACGGATATTTCAGCCGCGTCTTCGTCGATCCTAAAAATGCGGATGTGCTGTATCTGGCGCAGACCTCGATGTACCGCTCGCTCGATGGCGGGAAGACCTGGGAGGCGTGGGCGGGGGCACCGAGCGGCGATGATTTTCACCTGATCTGGATCAACCCTTCCAGTCCGCAACACATGCTGCTGGGGGTGGACCAGGGCGCGGTGGTGAGCGTGGACGGCGGCAAAACCTGGGGCTCGTGGTACAACCAGCCCACCGGGCAGTTCTATCACGTGAGCACGGACAACCATTATCCCTACTATGTCTATGCCGCGCAGCAGGACAGCGGGACCGCCGCCATCGCCAGCCGCAGCGACTACGGCGAGATCTCCGCGCGCGACTGGGCGCCCACCGGAGGATTCGAGTTCGCGTTTATCGCGCCTGATCCCGTGAATCCGAACCTGGTTTATACCGGCGGATGGTATGGCAGCGTGCTCCGTTATGACAAAACCACGGGACAGATTACGCACATTTTTGTACGTACCGAGAAGTACCGCACGGCGGGTATGCCGCCCATCGTGTTCTCTCCGCAGGACCCGCACACACTATACATCGGCGCGCAGTATGTGTTGCAGACCACGACCGGCGGCTTTCAGTGGGAGGAGATCAGCCCTGATCTTACGGTGGCTGCGCAGCCTGCCGAGGCCGACTCTAAAGATGGAAAGAAGCCCGAGCCCAATACCGCCAACATCACTACGCTCGCACCCTCGACGGTGAAAGCAGGAGTGATTTGGGCAGGCACCAGCAATGGAATAATCCAGGTAACGCAGGACGGTAAAAGCTGGCAGAACGTTACGCCCAAGGGCCTCGCCCCGCACGCGAACGTCAATGCGATCGAGGCTTCGCGCCACGATGCGGCCACTGCTTATGCGGTGATCGACGCGCGCGACGACGATCATCCGCACATGTATCGCACCCGCGACTTCGGAGCGACATGGACGCCGATCCTTACCGGCGTCCGCGACAATGCAATTGCCCGCATAGTGCGCGAAGATCCGGTGCGCCAGGGGCTGCTCTATGGCGGAACCGAAAATGCGGTGTATGTCTCCTTCGATGACGGCGACCATTGGCAATCCCTGCAATTGAACCTGCCGGTCACTCCGGTGCGCGACCTCGATGTGCACGGAGACGATCTGGTGGCCGCGACCTATGGGCGGTCATTGTGGATCTTGGACGATGTCAAGCCGCTGCGCCAGCTTGCCGATATCGCGAGCTCATCGTCAGGGCAAGCCGCGCTGCTGAAGCCCATGAAGGCAGTGCGCGCGCGCTGGGACGTGGGGCAGGACACTCCGCTGCCGGTGGAGACGCCGGCCGGGAAGAACCCTCCCGATGGCGCGATCCTCGATTACTACTTGCCCTCGAGTGCGGCGGGCGAGGTCAAGCTCGCGATCTATGATGCGCAGAACCAACTGGTGCGCGAATATTCGAGCACCGCGCAAGAAAAGAGCTGGCCGCCTGCCAACGTGCCCAGTTACTGGTTTGCGCCCGCGCCGGTGCTCACCACAAATGCCGGCGTGAACCGCTTTGTCTGGGACCTGCGCTATCCAACGCCGAAGATACTGACCTATAGCTACTATGGCAATCACACCGACTACATCGAGTACACGCTCTCTGAGCACGCCATTCCCGGCGAGACCCCGCGCGAATTGCCTTTAGGGCCGCTGGCGCTGCCCGGAGAGTACACGGTGGCGCTCACTGTCGGCGGCAAGACCTACCGCCAGCCGCTGACAGTCGCGCCTGATCCGCGGGTGCATGTAGCGGAGCAGGACCTGGCGGCGCAGCTAAGCGAGATGAAGAACGTGGCGGCGCAGATGTCCGTGAGCTATGACGGATATAACCAGGGTACGACATTACGGGATGCGATCGCACAGCGGGAGAAGGCCGCAAAATCGGATGCTCTGAAGAAATCGCTGCAAGCTTTAAAGGAGCAGTCGGAGAAGATCATCGATGGCGACAAGCATGACCTCGGCTTCGGTCCCATTAACCGCGATCTGGCGCGCCTGATGGAGATGATCGGCACCGGGGATGCGCGTCCCGCGACCGGCCTGGTATCCGGCGTCAGCCTCACCTGCCAACAGTTGCAGAAGCGAGCGGCGGAGTGGAAGAAATTGAATGATAGCTCAGTGCCAGGAGTGAACGAAAAGCTCAAAGCTGAGGGATCGCCAGCGTTGCCCAAAGCAGTACAGTTGCCAGAGGTTAATTGTCTGTGATCCTCTGTTAGGCAAGCGCCCACATCTAACCTTCCTTTGATCCATACCAGTGCTATGTTCAGGTGATGACTATGATCAGGATGATGAAGACGAATCAACGAATAGAAAAGAGAGTATCTCGTTTTCTGGATGCATGGCTGGCGGCAAGGCAGATCATCCAAGCCGCTAACTTCAATCGATTTCAGAGCGCCGGCTTGAGTGCAACACAGTTCATGACTCTCAATCTGATCCCATCCAATAAAGCGGGTATGACGCTGACCGAACTCTCACAGAGAATGAACCTGGGGGTTGCTACGCTTGCCAAAACTGTTGATAGCTTGGAGTTACGGAGTCTGCTTACTCGCACCCGGAGCAAAGTGGACCACAGACAAGTTATGCTTGCGCTGACCAGCGAAGGCAAGTCTCTGCATAACTCCGCCTCAATGGAATTCCACGACTATCTGGCAAATCTCTTCAACAGAATGAGCGCGGAGCAGCGCGACGGCCTCGTCAATGGTCTTGAGGGCCTGGTTCAGGCCAGTATGACACCAGAGGCCGTCACCCATGGTGGCGTTCCTTCGGTGAGGCGTAGTTCTCCTCAATCTCGGACGCGGAAATCTTGATGGCCGAGCTGGACTCAATCAGCTTCGCGATCTCTTCATCTGACTTGCCCCGCTTCCGCAGCTCGTCAATCTCGTCGCTGATCATTCCCACAAATGCTGCAATTGGAAATTGCTCCGGACCAAGGCCGGCAGCTTCACGCAAGGCCCTTTGTGCCCGAATAGCTTCTTCAACAGGATAGGTTTTCATGTTCTCAGCCTCCGCTATAATACTTCGTACTACGAAGCAATATAAGCGTACCAACTACATCAACGCAA
>JBDTLH010000169.1:0-7219 GCA_039934875.1 Acidobacteriaceae bacterium
CAAGGCGCGTTCGGCGTTATTCCCGCACATCTGAATGAACTTTCTCCCGACGCCGTGCGCAGCCTCTTTCCCGGCTTCGTCTATCAGCTCGGCGTCCTAATCGCTTCGCCCGCCGTCTCCTTCGAATTCATCTTGCGCGATCACTTCGGCTATCCCTGGGCGCTCACCATCTTCGAGCTTGCGGTAATCATCTCGCTGATCTTCATCTTCGCGCTCGGACCGGAACAACTAGGCCGAAGTTTTCGCGCCGCGCCGAAGCTCACAACATAGCCCTCTCTGAGAAGAGACGAGGCAGGTTCGCAACACGCGCAGGACATTCTGCATCAGCTTACGCTGGTTCTCTTACTATGCCCTGCCTCTTCTGTCGCATCATCGCCGGTGAATTCGACGCAGCGTTGGTTTACTCCGACCAGCATTGCGTTGCGTTTCTGGATCACCGCCCAGTATTCAAGGGCCATACGCTGCTGGTTCCAAGACAGCATATTCCAACGCTGGTCGATGTTCCAGCCGAGGAATTACCTTCGCTGATGAGAACGATGCAACTTCTGGCGGGTGCGGTAGAAGCGGGTTTAGGCGCAGATGGGACGTTTGTTGCCATGAACAACCGCATCAGCCAGAGCGTGCCGCACCTTCACATCCATATCGTCCCGCGGCGAAAAGGGGATGGCCTGCGGGGCTTCTTTTGGCCACGTACTAAGTATGCCTCTGCGGAAGAGGCGCATGAATACGCGGAAAGAATCCGTGACGCGATCGGTAACTTGTAATCCGTTCATTTGTAACCGGTAATTGCAGGAGCAGCCCGGCGCCACTGGCGCAGAATGACTTGCACGAGGATGACATGCCCTGAGGCACTCTCGCCCAAATACTGGATCATGCGACCGCGACATTACCCGATTGCAAATTACCCGATTACAAATAACTCACTTTCTTCCTTCGCGGCGCTGCGCCATTACCATCCCCCGCGGCGTGGACAGCAAGACGACTGAAATCAATCCCTCCCGTTCCAGCTTCAACGCCGCCTCGCGCACCGTCTTCATGTGGGAGCTGGCATCATGCATCAGGATTACGCCCGTCGGCTTGATCTGAGGCAGAAAACGGCGCACCTCTTGCTCCCGTAACGGAGGATCGCTATCGCTGAAAAACAGATCGATTTCCCCGGTGACCGTCATCTCCAGCGAAGACTCATTGCGCAACTCAATCCATGGCCCCAGCCCCGACTGCACAACCCGCTGCAACGCGCGCGCATAGACCTTTGGGTCATACTCGCAGCTTATGATCTTTCCCGAAGCGTTCTGCTGCAGCGCCTCGGCAATCCACAGTGTGGAAACCGCGCTGAACGTCCCCGTCTCCACCACCAATTCCGGCTTCAAGGTGGTCACCAGGGTCTTCAGGAATTCGAGGACCTCATATTCGGCGGTCATGGAGTCGTACATCCGCCAGCGCTCCGGGCCGGGACATTCCGCGGTCGCCCGATGATATTCCGGCTGCAATACATCGCCCCGCTCGGCTTGATGCTGCAAGATCCTGTGCTCACCCTTCAACCCGCGAAATCGACGGCGAATGACCGCCAGCATCCCCAAACCCACCAGGATCGAAATCAACGCCGCAGTCTGCGCGTTCGACATGCCGAAGAATATTTTGGGGTTGATGCGGATAAACTCAATCAAAAATCGCTCTAGCCCCATCAAGATTAAATAAAGTGCAAGTATCTCGCCCGCCGGACGCGGCCCGCGCGTCGCCTTCGCGCCCTGCTTCCACAAAAGCCAGCCAATCAGCAGCGCTGCAATGCACTCGAATATCGGAGTCGGCCACACCTTCACGCCAGGCGGTGTCGGCACGATCCCGTTAGGAAATGCCATGCCCATCCACGACGCAGTCGGCGTTCCATAATCTCCATCGCCGGAGATGAGGCAGCCGATCCTGCCGATGGCGTATCCCACAGCGGCTGCTGGAGCGCAGGCATCGAGAAAGCGCAGCAAGGGAATGCGATAATGGCGCGCCAGCAGAATCAACGTGATAATGCCGCCTAAGAACCCGCCAAACCATGCGAAGCCGGTACGGCTGAACAGCGTGCCGAAGGGATGCGTTAGCAGGTCAGCAGGCGTCTCGAACGAATTCCACAACTTCGCGCCTACCACTCCAGCCATGGCTGTGAACGCGACCACGGTCTGCACATCGGCTTTGAAGCCGCGCCTGCGAAAGTCCCGGGCCAGAACGAGATACGCGGCCACGAACGCCAGCCAAACCAATAATCCAAACGTCCCCAGCGCCAACGGCCCAACGTGAATATACGGATACATAGGAAAGAACGAGTATATCGTCCTATCCCGCCCCGATTGCGATTACCAAATCACTGGATGGAGGCGCATGCCGTTACCAGTAGTCTTGCGCGAGCTCCTGCAACTCTTCTTCATTGAGGACCGGCAATTCCATCCACCCTTCGCGAGGCAGCGAGTCCGCGGGAATGCCATGGAGCAGCCACAAGGCGCGCAGCCGGAGCGTCCCACGGGCGGTGGTCCCGAGGGCCGCCTGCTGCACTCGCACTTCAAGCGCATGGGTGAGACGGGCTGCGCTCTTCGCGAATTGCTCCGGGCCCAGAGTCGCGTCTTGATCGGCGTTGTTGTCCGCTGACAAAGGGCGTGAGAGCCACCAGCGCTTCACCGTCCGTCCTTCGATCAGCACGTGCAGCCTGGTGACAGCGGTGCGGCGGTGTGCGGCATCAACACTTTCTATCTCGATGACGAATTTGCCCATCTGGGGATCGGCGCCTTCAGCGAAATCAAGGCGCGCATAGAAGAAACGTTCATCGAATCCCGCACAAAGAGCCGCGAACATGCGCACCCCACCATGCATTGCGCCCTGTGCGTGCGCCTCATAGGAGGCGGCCCCCAGCCAATCGAAGTAGCCGGCCCCTCCGCCGTTCATGCGCGGATGAATGAAGCGGGTCTGTGGCGCAACCCGCGCCGCCGCCCGCTGACCGGAAATCGGCGTGCTGAGTTCCTCCGGAGGCGCCGCGCCCAACGCACGATATACATTGCTCAGATGTTTGCGATAGAGGCCATCAAAATCGGAGTCGTTGGCGGTGTGGTGCTCGGGCCCATACCACCAGTTCCAGTCACTGCCTTCGGCTATCAGCAACTCCTCGTGGGCGAGTGCGCGCTGGTCCTCTGGGGCGCGGGCGGCATGCCGCTCATAAAAATCCCGGGCCGTATTCAGCAAGTCCCAGGAGCGGTTGTCTTCGGGCGCGCCGATCCAGACGTTGAAGTTGGCATTGATCCATGAGCCGGGCGTGACGTGGGCGAGGCGTCCGCAATCCGCTTCTTTGCTATTGCGAATGGCTGCTCCAATGCTCTCGGCATGGAGCTGCGGATCTGCTTCGACGCCGGCATAGAGGCGGCGCAGGAACTCGCGCCCGCTCCGGGGAAAGTGCTCCCATGCGTTTTCTCCATCGAGGATGACAGACACCACCGCGTCCCTGCCACTCGCAAGCACCGCCTCCGCCGATGCCTTTACCTGCGCGATGAAGTGCTCTGCCGCGATGCCCGCATCCATGCCGGAATAGACGAAGCCAATCAGATCAGAGAGGCTGTGGTCGCGGAAGACCAGGCTCATCTCCTTATCGGTATAGCTGTCGTTTGCGGGCTGCGTTGTCTCATACCGGTAAACGCGATAGAGATCAGACGCCGATCGAGGGTCCAGCTTGCCGCCCGAATCGCGTTCGAAGTAAGAGTTGAGGGAGCGTCCGAGCACGCCCTCATCGCTGGCCATCCATTGCACGCCGTGTCTGCGTGCAATCTCGATCACCTCATTGGAGATGCTGCCTTCCGAAGGCCAGAGGCCTACCGGGCGCGACCCGAATGTTTGTTCTGTGAAGGCAAGCGCGCGGACGAGCTGTTCTTCGGCATCCTCGGGACGGCGAAAGCGTTGGCGCGGCAACGCGATCTCCGGCGCTGAGACGCGGCCAATATCCGTATCGCATAACAACGGCAGAATGGGATGATAAAACGGCGTGGTGGAGATCTCGATTGCCCCGCGCTCCGATGCCTGCCTGTAGGCGGGCAAAACGGCAGCCAGCAGTTCCCGCTGTTTTTGCAGCATGAGTTGCTGGTCCGCGCGGTCGAATCCTCTGCCTTTGCGCACCAACTCCGCGACTTCAGGGTCTTCCAGCCAGCACTCGTCAAACCAGGCGAGTTGCGAGAACACCTGCAGATCGGCGAAATTTTGCACACTCCACCGGGCCGCTATGCGCTGCACGTCTCGATGATCATTGCGCAGCTCGTGAAGTAATTGAGCATAACGCGGATAGCGCGCGATGAGGTTCGTCTCGTTCGCCTGAAAAAAATAATTGAGCGCGAACTGCCGTTCCGTTTCGCTGAGATCGGCGGCGGGCTTGGCGATCACGTCATAGAAGGGATCCCGCGCGGTCGCATTCACGTAATCCTGAATTTGCGAAACCAGCGAGGGAACGAGATTAAAGGTCTGCCGTACTTGGGGAAATTCATCGAGCAGTTTGACCATTCCGTAATAGTCTTTGAGCGCGTGCATGCGGACCCACGGCATGCGGTACTCGCCCGAAACCAGGTCTTTATAGAAGGGTTGGTGCATGTGCAACAAAAAAGCAAAGTCTGATCACCGGCATAGCTGGTTTGATTGTAAGGGCTACGGATATGACTGCGGAAGAACGAGTAAACTCTCTGGACGGGGAAATACTAAACACCAGGATTCCGCGTGATCACAGGCCCACCCGCAATCAGTTAAGGGTTTGGCTTAGGCTTATTCGAGTTAGCATTTCCCCGAGTAATTCGGGCAGTTTGGTCGGCGAGGACGCCGACCCGCCAGTCGCATCAGGCCCTCAGGGGCTAAAGCCCGATTTCCGGAGCGGCTCATCCCCCGGCTGAAGCCGGGGGTCTACCACAATCGAGGGCTGGCTGATTGCTGATTGCCACGTGCTGAATGCCACGTGCTGAGTGCCAAGTGCTGATTTGCCGAGTGCTGATTGCTCTACCGGGTGGCTTCTGCTTTGGCGAGCACGACCGCGTTGGAGCTTGACATCGCGTTGTAGTAGCCAATGAAGCGTTGTGGTTCCGCAGCCTGATAGGGGGTTAGATTGTGCGCCCAGCGGAAGCCGATGGGTTGATACCAGAGTTCCGCCTCGATGTGGAAGGGCCCACTGGCGGCTCCGGTCGAGATGGAATAGCGCACCAGGCTGCCCTTGTCGTTGAAGTCAGGGTCTTGCGCCGCGCCGCCTACAACCGCGATATCCCGATCGGCGGTGGCTTTGTTGAAGCCGGTGGGCAGAAGCCGATTGTCTTTTAGATATCCTATTGCGGAGAGCAGGCCAGTGGTGACGTGGTGGGCGGAATCTCCGAGAATGGGTTCATAGATCTCCACCTGCTCGGGGCTGGTGATCTCGCGATAATGCGGCTCATAGCGCGTGGGATCGGCGTCGTTGTCGTTGCCCACAATCGAACCGTCGGGACGGAGCGCGCCGGACTCGAAGAGCGTGCGTCCGTCGTGGTCGCGAACGATCACGTGCAGCCATGCGCGCCGTGACGGAAAGGCGGTGGGCAGCTTGTGGCCGCTCAAGTTTTCCACGAAGACTGCAAAGCGCAGACCCGGAGATGAGGAGTCCATATCTTTAAGGCTGACGCGGGCAGTCTGCGATTGCAGAAAGTTCACCGTGCGGTCGGCGGACATGGTGAGTTCTTGCGGCAGTGCGGCGACGCTCAGGTCTTCCCTGTAATTGTTGAGCATGCGTTGCAGGAAGAAGTTGCCGCCGACAAAAACGTGGCGATGCAGGCCCACACGCGGCTGGCCAAGTATCGCGGTGATCGCCACCGCTTCCGGCACCTCGGGCATGTGGCAGGACTGGCAACTGCTGCGGTTGGGGTAGTCGCTGTGCAGGAATTCCAGATAGGGCATCTGCTCCGGAAGGGTGCCGATCTCTTTGCCATTTTCGCCGAGCGCCGTGGTGTAGAGGGTATGGCAAGTGCCACAGAGCGCCGAGTCGCGGATGTGCGCGGCCTGCGTAGGCACGAAGCCGCCGGTGGAGGATTGCATGACCCGCTTGTGTCCGGCGTCGATGTCGAAGGGCCCATACTCCGGGCGATTGTCCTTTGACTGCGGATCATCTACCAGAAACGCGCCGTTGAAGCTCTCGCGGGTTCCCAGTCTTTCCTTCGATATCTGATGGCAGACCGAGCAGGAGACGCCGTCTTCGGCGGCCGCATTGTCCTTTTTGTCGGGATTGAAGGGCAGGTGGGAGAAGATCTCCGGCGGTGTGCCGTTTACTTTGGCTTCAAGGTGTGTGAGCGGCATGTGGCAGACCGAGCACTCATCTTCAATGTGCGGCTTCGACTGAGGATGGTCAATCGATTCGCGGCGGACGCTGGCCTGCCAATATGGATCGCGCGAGGCGTTGGCCATGATGCTGGCTCGCCAATCGAAGCCGATGGAGACATCCTCGCCCGACGGCGTTTTCAACCCGTTGTGGCAGGCGACACAGCGATCGGAGGTGTGAAACTCAGGCTTTAATTCTGATTGCCTGGCGCCGCCACGCATCAGCGTGGGCCATGCGGCCAGAAATCCCACTGCGGCAATCAAGCATGCGGTTGTCTTCGTTCTGCGCATCACCAGCCTTCCGTCAACTTTCCGTCCGCCCAGTCCCATAGCAGATAGAAGACGAACTGTTTGGTGCGTCCCGCAGTGTTGGTGATCGGCGTGCGCAACCCGATGTCGGCGCGGACGTGCTGCCGCTGGCTGATGGTCACCTGCATCTCGGGCACAATGTCCCAATTGGTTTTTGCGCCATCGACCAGATCGCGGGCGGCGACGAACTCCATCATCGGCGACCACTGCCTGCCGAGGCGATGATCGGGCGACAGGGTTTGCCCGACGGCAGTGCGCCAGAAGACACTCTGGGGGGCGATGGCGGTGTGGCGGGGCAAATCCGCGCCTGCCTGGAATTGCACCCAGGTGTTGGTGGGGAAGAGTTGATCGAAGGCGGCGAAGGTTTCAAAGGTAGTGGTGCCGGTTCCGAAGCCGCGCGCCCTGTCGCCGGTGGGCACGATGCCCGAGCCTTGCAGGCTGAGAATGGAGCCGGTGCGCAGGCTGGAGAAGACCTCGCGCTTGATGCCGAAGGTGGTATCGCCGACGCCGCCATACCAGGTGTGGTTCTGGTCTTGCGCATTGACGGGGACATCCACCTCGATCTGGTTGT
>JBDTLH010000170.1:0-9243 GCA_039934875.1 Acidobacteriaceae bacterium
CGAGGAATTAGCCGGATCCGGCTCTACCGCCACAACATCAGGATAGATATAGGCCGGCATACTTTGGGCTATGCCTTCGGCGGTCTCGGAATCCACGCTGTAACCCAGCAGCGCGGAGACGTCACGCCGCTCACCATATTCAATCGCGCGCGCCACCGCCTCCAGATCAGGACGATTGGTTGTAGTCGAGAGAAAGCGCACCAGATCGCCGCTGAGATCATAATTATCCACGCTGCACAGGCTTGCCCACACGGATTCGTCCACCGCCGACCACCAGCAATAGGGCAGGCTGATCTCGCTGCCCGATGTATGTAGCTCGCCCACCGCCGCGTACATCTTCCCGCTGACCGCACCCTCGCGATCCAGGATCAGGCGCATCTTGCCGGCATATTTCGGGTCCCATTCATAGCCCTTGTAGGCGATGCCCTGAGGAGTATCTCCGCAACCGGCGAAGGTATAGTGGATTAAGAATCGCGCCCGCCTCGACGGGCCCTGATAAAGCGCGGATGTCTCCAGCTCGTCCCTTCCTTTGTGCACGCCGAAGCGCAAAGGGTCGCTTGCGATCTCGAGCCACGCTTCATTGTTCTGGCGCGGCCCTGTCGGCTTGAGCTCGGGAACTCCGAACACCGAATAGGTGGTGCGGCCTCGCAGCCCAAACTCCACTATCAAAATCGGATAAACGGCGAGCAGCTTATAGTGGAACCTTCTCTCCTCCGGCCATGCCTTGTCCGCCTCCGCGCTTGCCGTCTGCAATGCATTAAGAGCGCTCCGCACGTCGCCCATTCGTTCCGCGACAGGCTTTTGCAAGGCTTGCAAAATCGCCGCATCCGTCGCGGCGAACAACTGGTCTTCCAGGCTGGAAGGGCTGGCCGGACGCGCGAGGCCAGTCAAAGTGCATGGGTCCGCCGGAGCGCTTGCCAACTCGCCGGCAATCGCCTTGAAGCGGTCATAGCGGCCGCCGGCGGAGGTTTGCCCCGGGGCGGAGATGGCGGCCGCGAACAGCAATATCGCGAGTTGCTTTCCTCTGCTCACCATCTTCTCTCAGGCCCATCCTTCCGTGTTAAAACAAGTAGAGCATCTCGAAAGCTGGATCCCACCCTGTGCATATTGTCTCCCAAGCCGCCTGTCGAGTAGATCTCGCCGGCGCCACCCTGGACATCTGGCCTCTGTATCTCTTCCACCACAATCCAATCACTGTCAACTTCGCTGTGGACGTGCTGACCCGCTGCGAGATTCGCGAACACGCCACACCGGAAATCCTGCTCATCTCAGAAGACACCGGCAGGTCTGACCGCTTCGCCTCGATAGCAGAATTGCACGAGGCAAAGCGTTTCGAGCATGCGCTGGCCGGCCTGCTGCTTCGTCATTTCATGCCCGTGGGCGGCGCTCTCCCAAGCGGCGGATTCACCCTGCGGACCCACTCCTCCTCCCCCGCCGGGGCCGGCATCTCCGGCTCCTCCGCGCTGATGATCGCCTCGGCGTGCGCCCTCGCCGCCTTCACCGGAAAGACGATCGACCGCGAACAAATTCGGGTAATCGCGCAGAACATAGAAGCGCAGCTTATCCGCGTACCCACCGGCTGTCAGGACTACTATCCCGCGCTGTATGGTGGGGTCAGCGCCATTCACTTGCGCCCCGACGGGATTCGCCGCGAGGCGCTGCTCGTGGATCCCGCGGAGATCGAACGCCGCTTTGTGGTCGCTTATACTGGCGCGCCCCGGCAATCGGGGATCAACAACTGGGAGGTCTTCAAAGCCCATATCGGCAATGACGAACGCGTACACTCGAACTTTGATTCGATTGCAGCCATCGCCAATGGGATGCGTCGCGCCCTGATCGCCGCCGATTGGGGCGCGGTCACAACGCTATTGCGCGAAGAGTGGGCGCTGCGCAAGAGCAATGCTCCCGGCATCACGACTCCACTGATTGATGCGCTGGTGGATGCGACTCGCCAACGCGGAGCGCTGGCCGCCAAAGTCTGCGGCGCGGGCGGCGGCGGATGCATGGTCATTCAGATAGAGCCCGAGGCGCGGGCATCGGTCGAAGCGTCCATAGCTGCGCTGGGAGCGACCGTCCTCACCTCTCGCGTCCGCCGGGAAGGAGTCACGGTGGACGCCATGGAGACCGAGGTTGCCGCCTCGGCGATTGCGTAGTCAACGTTCGCGTAGGGCGGGGTTGCTACAATCTCTGCCATGCCTACCGTAAAAAAGCGTGGCACTCCCAAAATCACAGCCCCCTTGAACGCGGCTGCCACGCTGAAGCGACGCGCAGCGGCGAAGAATTCTGCCGGAGAATTGGAAAGGCCTTCGCGCGCCTACAAACCAACCTCTCCCGAGCGGGTTGCGGAGATATTGAAACGCCTTGACCGGCGCTATCCCGACGCGAAATGCGCTCTCACCCACACGAGCGCGTGGGAATTGCTGGTTGCCACCATCCTCTCCGCGCAGTCCACTGATGTGGGAGTGAACAAGGTCACTCCGACAATCTTCAAGAAATATCCGACCCCGCGGCATTTTGCCGCCCTCGCCCCCGAAGAGCTAGAGCCGGACATCCGCTCCACTGGCTTCTTTCGCAACAAGGCTAAGTCAGTGATTGGCGCCGCTAAGGCGGTCGTCGAACGATTTGGCGGCAAGGTTCCCGACACTCTGGCCGAACTCATCACCATTCCTGGGGCAGCCCGCAAGACCGCAAACGTCGTCCTCGGCGTCTGGTTTAAGCGAGCAGAGGGCATCGTCGTGGATACGCACGTCCACCGCATCTCCCGCCGCCTGGAACTCACCTGCGCTGACGACCCGGTGCGCATCGAGCGCGATCTCATGCAGATCATTCCCTCGAAAGACGGCAAGTGGATCGACTTCTCCCATCAGCTTATTCATCACGGTCGGGAACTCTGCACCGCGCGGGCGCCAAAATGCGCCGATTGCCCGTTAGAGGACCTCTGCCATGCCGCCGACAAGACCTGGAGTACGGTTGCCATGCACCGCGGAGCGCGATAATCGCGACGGTCTGATTAGTACCTTAGAAGCAACATCCGTTTGGGAACTCTCGCCATCCAATCGAATAGATATGACGTGGAACCACAAAAAGCGCCTGCATTTGATGACGGAAGGTGAAGCGACCGGAGAGACGTCGGAACTCTTCTCCGCGATCAAGGGTGCGGTTGGAATGCCCTTCGTGCCTACTTACTATCAGGCGCTCGGTTTTTATGAGGGATTTCTCAAGCTTCACTGGCAGAGCTTTGAGCCGCTGCTGCGCAGCGCTGCGTTCTTCCGCCTGGCCGACCGTTTGCGCGCCGAAGCGTACACCACTCTGCACAACTATTTTCCTATCCCCGATCTGCGCAACGCGGTGGAAGAAGCCAAGTTTACGTCGGGCGCACAGCGGGAGTTAAGCTCGGTCGTCGCCTACTTCTATTATCGCGACGCAGTGATCCTGCTGATTTGTGCGGTGCAGAGCCATGCCTTTGAGGGCAATATGGGCGACGCCAAAGCGCCCATGAAACCGGCGCAGATGCTGCCCGGACCTCCGCCGCAGCCGGCGGTTGCGCCGCTGCTGGCGCCGGAAAAAAACGTCAGTCCCGTAGTGCGTTCCATCATGGAGGAGATCCGCCAGAGCTTGAAACTTCCCGTCATCACCAATGACTATCTTGCTTTCGCCCGTTGGCCCGACTTCCTGCGTGAATACTGGGGCGCGCTAAAACCCAGCGCTGCGTCTCCTCTTTACGCGCAATACCGAAGGGGTATGTGCGAATCAGCGATGGATCTCGCCGGCAATCTGCTGCCACTGCCGGCACTTTCCATGCAAGCGCTGGAAGAGAGCGACATCGCCAAGGACCAGGTCGCATCCCTGGTCCATATCAATGAGTCCTTCACCAAAGCTTTTTCCGCCAACCTGCTCAACGTCACCTTTGCACAGATCGGGCTAGAGGGGGGCAATGGGCGGAAACGAAACGGCAAGGTAGAAGAAGCTGCCTGATTGCATTGTGCCCCTAACGCTGTCGTCCTCGTCGGCTGAAATCAGGGCGGCCTCGCCCTCACGGGTCATCAGCTACTGACGCATTCTATCCGCGACGAACTCAACCAGATCACGCGGCGCATAATCGCCGTGGCGGATCCAGAGGACCGGTTTTCCCGCGAAGAGCCGCGACGAGACGTTCTGCCAGTTTGGCATCAACTCCCTGCTTTCTTCATGCAGCAAGACCGCGTCGGCTCGATCGAGAAACTGGCGCGCACTGCTCTTGAAATCCGCCGTTCCGTAGTCGAGCACACTCAGATAGAGGTCCGGCCTGAGAAAACGCATCACGCTGTTTGACTCGATAATCACGTTCTCCACGCCCCGCGTCGCAGCCCCGGCGAGGCGTTCGCGAAGACGGGGCATTGCCTCCGCCAGCATGCCCTGGCGGACTCGCACCCACAGCGATTCGACAGCTCCTGCCGACAAGAATCTGGAAGTGTCCGTTTCACCGCCGCGCTCGCGCTCTTCGGTGATTGCCCATGAGTGCTCGTCCGCGCCGGGTTGGCAATCACAAGGATCGCCATTGGCGCTGCACACGCCATGTCCATACTGGGTGATTTTCGCCGCCAGCCAGCGCAACTCAGGCAGGGCGGCAATCAGCCCGGCAACCACGCTGGTTTTTCCGATATTGCGCGAATGTCCGCCGACGACTATGACTGCCATTGAGACCTTCCATTGTAAAATTGTCAAATTGTCAAATCGCAGGTCTTTGAATTCGGGAATTCGAGAATTCGACAATTGGACAATTCGACAATTTGCAAATCTGTAAATTTTACGATCTCTTATCCCTGCTTTCCCAGCCTCGCAACCGCCGCCAATTGCCGCAAATATTCCTTCAAAGGCCGCGCCGGAGTCCCCCAGAAGACTACTCCCTTGCCTCGTATCACCTTGCCCGATGGCACCCCACACTGCGCCCCCAGTATCGCTCCCTCTTGGATGCGCACGTGATCGGCGATGCCCACCTGCCCCGCAATCACCACGCCGCGCTCGATCTGCGCACTGCCCGAAACGCCGGTTTGGGCCGCAATCACTACGTCTTCTCCGATGGTCACGTTATGGCCCACATGCACTAGATTATCGATCTTGACCCCGCGTCCGATAATCGTCGCCTTCAACGCGCCGCGATCAATCGTCGTATTCGCGCCAATCTCCACCTCGTCTTCGATGATCAAGCGCCCGAGCTGCGGGAACTGCTCGTAGCGCCCCGTCCCCTCGTCTCGCACATAACCAAAGCCATCGCTGCCCAGGACCGTTCCGGAATGAATAATAACGCGATCACCGACCATTGTCCCTTCGTAAACAGTTACTTGAGGATGAATTACGCAATCACTGCCGATGCGCACACCCGCGGCGACTACCGAATGGGCGCCGATGCGCGTACCCTCTCCGATTACCGCACCCTCTCCGATCACCGCATAGGGACCGATACTCAGGCGATTACCCAACTTTGTACTCGCGGCAATAATTGCGGTAGCATGAATTCCGTCCCCAGACAACGACATCCTCTGTACCAGCAACCGCGCTGCCCGCGCAAATCCGAGCTTAGGCTGGCGATGCAGCAGCAATGGCTTTTTCATCTCCGAGCGGTTCGTGAAGTCAGCGGTAATCACCGCTGCCGCCCCACTCTCCTGCGCCTGGGCCAGCAGCTCCGGCGTAAGCGCGTACACCAACGCGCCGTCCTCCGCGTCTGCTATCGAAGAGACACGCTCGATCTCGCAATCCTCGCCCAACATCCGGGCATCGATCTCCAACGCGATCGCCCTCAGCTTCATGCATCACCCCTCAAAACAAATCTAACCACAGATGAAAACAGAGTTTTCACGAAGGAACACGAAGAAGAGGCGAAACAAAACAGAATGAGGGTCCAGCGTACTGATGTTTGCGGAATACAATTAAAGTTCCTCCTCTTTGTGTCCCTTCGAGAAATCTTTGCGCCGTCTGTGATTGCGCTGCCTCCAGCTAATAAATTTTGCCGCCGCCTTCGGGCCTGGTCTTCCAGCGCCGGTGCAGCCACATCCACTGATCAGGATACCGCCGCGCATACTCCTCGATCTTCCTGGTAAACATCGCCGTATTCGCCACCGCGTCCGCCTCGTCGTCTCCAGTGCGCAGCAACGTGAGCGGCTCGTCAAAGATGATCTTGTACTTGCGCAATACTTCGTCCCACAGCGTAAATGCCGGAACTACCGCTGCGCCGGTGCGCAGCGCGATCCGCGCCATACCCGACGCGGTGCATGCGAGTTCTCCGAAGTAGTCCACGAACACCCCTTGCGGCGGCGTCATGTTGGTGTCCATCAGGATGCCCACCGTCTCTCCCGCGCGCACTGCGCCGATAATCCCGCGGACAAAGTCGCGGTTATCCATCAGCACATTGCCATGCAGGGTGCGGTAGCAGTTGACCAGCGTGTTCACCAGCGGATGGTCCAGTTCGCGCACCACGATTCGCAGAGGATTGCCATACACGGAGGTGGCGAAGCTGCCCACCTCCCATCCGCCGAAATGCCCGGTGAGGAAGAACACGCCCTTGCCTGCCCTGCGCGCCCGCTCGTAGTTCTCGAAGCCCTCATAAACCGCGATCTCTTCGATGTTCCGCCGCGTGTACTTGGGAAAGCGGCAGAACTCGACCAACTGCCGTCCCAGCCCGCCGTACAGCCGTCGCAAGATGGTCTTCTTCTGCTTGCGCGGCATGCGCGGAAACGCGATATCGAGGTTGCGCAGCCCCACCCGCCGCAGCTTAGACAACGCAAAATAAGCCAGCAGCGCGACCGCATGGCCCAGCGCCCTCGCTAGCGTCCGCGGCAGTGCGCCGAGAACGCGCAACACCATCCATACAACCGCATATTCGAAACGCTCGCGCATTTGGGAAGAGAATCAATCAACAATTAGCAATTAGCAACTAGCAACTTGACGGCCCTGCTCAAATAATTATTGAAGAGTTTTGGACAAGACGTTTGACACGATCATGGGTAGACGTTTGGAGAATGTTGGGTAGGTCCCGGCCGTCAGGCCGGGGATAAGTCACCGAAACCAGCAGGGTGGCTTTTGCCACTGGGGTGCTGATGGCCTGGTCAAAGTTCCCTTACCAATTAGCAATCAGCAGTTAACAATTCGTCAAGTACCGAGCCAGTGGGTTCGAACTTCAAGAAAAAAAGGCTGAGTCTGCGTGAGACCCAGCCCAGTTTTCATTCCGCTTGAAGGTTACTTTCCGCTTCCGCTCAAGGAGATGGTTCTCGGGCCCTCGGTGGCATCGTCGTTTATAGTGAGAACGCCCGTCCTTGGCCCCACCTGGGTTGGCGTAAAGACCACATTGATGGTGCACGTTTTGCCCGCCACGAGCGTTGCCGGCGCGAGAGGACAACTCCCGCCGCTATAAGCGAAGTCTCCCGTGCCCACGACGCTCGAAATGGTAAGCGCCCTCAGTTGATTGTTCCTAAAGTACGCGGTCCTTGGGCCAGACGTAGTTCCCACCGCCTGCGCGCTGAACCCGATACTAGTTGGGGTGAGCGTGGTCTGCGTCATACCCGATCCCGTCAACGAGGCGGACTGCGGACTGCCCACTCCGTCATCCGCCACGGTCACCGTTCCCGGCCTGACGCCGACCGCGGTGGGTGTGAAGTTGACCAGGATCGTGCAACTTCTCCGGGCGGCCAGGGTGGCCGCGCAGGTCCCGCCGTTGCGCGCGTAATCTCCGGTTATGGTCACGCTACTGATATTGAGCGGTACCGACTGTCCGTTAGTCAGCGTGAGTGTCCGGTTTGGGGTAGTGCTGCCGATCGACACCGTATAGAAGTTGGTAGTGGCTGGCGCAAGAGTCACAGAACCACTCTGCGTGGCAACCACCAGGGTCACATTGTTGGTGTGAGACAGCGTCCCACTAGTTCCGGTAAGGGTAAGCGGGTAGCTGCCTACCGGGGTGTTGCTGGTGGTGGAAACAGTCATTCCCGAAAAGGCTGAACCGCCCGCCGGAACCGTAAGCGGGTTAGGGCTAAATGCCGCACTGGAGGATGCCGGCAGTCCGGCAACGGTGAAGTTTACGTTCCCGCTGAAGTTGTTGACCGAGGTCGCGGTGACCCTATAGCTTGCCGCGCTGCCCGGCGCGACCGTAACGGTGGAGGGCGACGACGCCAACGAATAGTCTGGCGCTTGCTGTCCTCCACAGGCCGGGAACGCGAACGATCCGATGCGTGTGCCCCAGTTGAAGGAGCCGTTGCTCGGTATATATTCCGTCGTGTACCAGAATGTGCAGTCGTCCGCGGGATCGACGCTCATGCTGCTGTAATCTCCCCAGCGGCTAAGTCCGCCGGTCTGCGATCCGGTGCCCACGAAGAGGCTGCTCTCCGTCTCCAGAGTACCCAGCGTATCCCCTGGTACCCGTCCGGTATAGCTGATGGAGGGGTAATCCGTTGTGCTTGACAAGCTGTAGCCGAGCGCGAGATCGCCGGATTTATCCGAGGCGATGCTTCCCATCCAGCGGAACCTGGCGTCTGGGGCGTAGGTGCCCTGCTGATATACCGTCGGCGTCGTAGCGGGATTGCGAATCTCGTACCAGCGCGCGCCGACGCTCGAGCCCGCGGTGACGGAATGGTTCACATAGAGCGATTCGTGGTCCCCGTAGTTACGGTAGGACAAGCGATACATTACGCGGTCAGCCAGCGAATCCACAAGCTGCGTAGTTCCCTTCTGGGGGATGCAGGTGCCGCCGCCGCAGGCTGGGCTGAATCCGGAGACGGCGATATTCGCGGGACCGGTGAAGGTGCTGTTTGCTGGAGTCGCCCAATCCACGTGAAACTTCCAAAAGGCGAGCTCGCTGTTGGTAATGCCCAGCGCCAGCATGTAGTTGGGCGCTCCTACCGGAGGCAGCACGCTCCCATCCTGGTCAGCGGGCAGAAGCCCGCCGTAGTTGGCTCCGGTCGAGAAGCACTGCTGTGTCGCGGGACGGCCGGCCAACATGCTGGTGCGATCGTAGGCACAGGCCTGCGCGCCAGTAAAATTCTGCCCATTAGCAAAAATGTTGAAGGTGGTATAGTACGCGTCCGGCCACACGCCTACTTTGGGATAATCGGGGAAATTTACTCCCCCATAATTAAACGAATACCGATAGTACGTGCCGGTGGGATCAGCGGTCGTCGATACCGCGGCGCAATAAAGATAAGGGGTCGTGCCCACGGAAAACTGGCCGATGAACCAGCGTTGCGCGATCTTGTCGAAAATCACCACCGGATCGCCGTC
>JBDTLH010000171.1:0-5251 GCA_039934875.1 Acidobacteriaceae bacterium
GGTGCACCGTTTGAGTGACTTGCGCGACCAGTTGCTCGGAGCGCTGGAAGGTGACGCCGCGCTCGAAGGCAACTTGGACGTCGGCGAAATAGCGATTTCCCGCGCGTCGCACGCGCACCTGGTCCACAGCGATGACCCCATCGAGGCGGCTAAGGTGCTGGGCAATCTGGTTGCGAATGCCGACTGGCGCGGCATCCAGAAGCGCATCAATGGTTTTGCGCGCCAGGCGCCAGCTCACCTGTACGACGATGCCGGCGACGAAGAGCGCGGCGATGGGGTCGGCTTTTTGCAGCATCAGATTATGGCTACGCTCGCCGAAGTACACGAGAATGAGACCGACAACAACCACTCCGCTCGACCAGATGTCGGTCGAAAAGTGGAGCGCATCGGCTTCAAGGGCCTGCGAGTCCCAGCGGTGGGCGATCACGGAGAGCTTGCGGGAGCGCCACCAATCCACGGCCATCGAGAAGATCAGCACAGCGAAGGCGGCGGCGGTGGGTCGGACATGCACTCCGCGAAACAGAAGGCGATGGACAGCCTCATAGACGATCCAGACACAGGTAATCAGGAGCAGCGTGGTTTCAAGGAAGGCGGAGAAATTTTCCACCTTGCCATGCCCATATTGATGGATCGCGTCGGCGGGCTTATCGGAAACACGGATGCTGAAGTAGGTGATGAGCGCGGCGACCAGATCAAGCCCGGAGTGGGCAGTCTCCGAGAGCAGCCCCAGCGACCCGGTGGCCACGGCGGTCAACGCTTTGAGCGTGGTGATGGCAACGGCGGCGAAGAGAGAGTTGCGCGCGACCGAGCGCTTCTCTCGCACCATGCGCTCTTGCGAGGCTTCCGTTTGCAGGTGGTTGGTCACCATATTGTTTCTAGTGAAGATGCTACACGAGCGAAAACGCCGCGTTACTGTTTGCTGCCGCGATAGAGTCCGGCGATGCCAAATGAGTATGGGGACCAGGAGACATGAGAGAATCCGGCGCGGCGCATGCGCTCCAGCATCTCTTGCGGAGCAGGAAACTTTTCCACGGACGCGGGGAGATAGGTATAAGCGCCGCAACTGCCCGACAGCGTCGCGCCGATGCGAGGCAGGAGATGCTTAAAGTAGAAGCGGTAGAGCTTTCCCAGCATGCCTTTCGGTTCGCTGAAATCCAGGATGCCGATCTCGCCTGCCGGGCGCAGCACGCGCGCGATCTCTTCGAGCCCGGCCTGGTAGTCGGCGAGGTTTCTGAATCCGAAGGCGGAGACTACGAGATCGAGGCTGACGGACGCGAACGGCATGTGCAGTGCGTCTGCTTCTACGGCGAGCGCATTCGCGTAGCGGCCACGAAATTTCTGTGCGCCTCGCTTAAGCATGGGATGAGAGAAGTCAACGGCGACCAAGGGCGCTGATCCCGCGGGGCGGCGCGCGTGGAGCGCCATTGTCATGTCGCCGGTGCCGCAGCAGAGGTCGAGAATGTTCGCTTTCGGACGGGAGAGGATGTGGTCGAAGGCGCGCGCCGCCTTCCACCACCATAGCCGGTCGATATTCGCGGAGAGCACGTGGTTCAAGAGGTCGTAGCGGGGCGCAATTTCGTCGAACATCTGGCGCACCGCAAGCGCCGCGGATTGGGTGTCGTGCGTTCCCTCAGGGGCCGCGCCGGGTGATTTGGCGTGAACTTCAGTCATTGATTTTGCGAGAGTCCCCGGATGTGTTCGGTTGCATGGGCGACTAGATCAGGGGAGACATCGGAAGAGATGATGGTCTCTCCAATTTTGGATGCAAGGACGAAGTGCCTCTGGCCCGCGACCGTTTTTTTGTCCGATGCCGAGAGGCGAACGATTGCATTGGGGCTTGAATGGACTGGCGGCAGCGGGCCATAGTTGAGGACAGTTTGCGTGATGCGCCGCGCGGTCTGCTCGGTGCAGACTTTCATTTGAAGAGCGATGTGGGCGGCGGCGATCATGCCCCATCCTACCGCCTCGCCGTGCAGAAAGTGCGTGTAGTGAGTATCCGCTTCAAGCGCGTGACCGATGGTATGCCCATAGTTGAGGATGCGGCGCAGGCCGGATTCGCGCTCGTCCTTCGAGACCACGCGCGCTTTCACCTGGACACTGGCTTCAATACAGGCGGCGATAAAAGTTTGGTCGCGGGAGAGAAACGCGGCGTGCCCGCTTTCCACAAGGCTAAACAGATCGTGGTCTGCGATAATTCCGCATTTAATCACCTCAAAGATGCCTGCACGGAGCTCGCGGTCGTCGAGGGTGTTGGTGAGAAGGGAATCGATCAATACAAGTTCAGGCTGATGAAAGCTGCCGATGAGATTTTTGCCGCTCGCGAGGTTGACGCCGGTCTTGCCGCCGACGCTAGCGTCCACTTGTGCCAGCAAAGTGGTGGGGACTTGCACCACGCGGATGCCGCGCATATAAATCGCGGCGAGAAATCCCGCCAGGTCGCCAATTACGCCGCCTCCCAAAGCAACGATGACACTCGATCGGTCCGCACCGAAATCGGTGAGTTGTTCCGCGGCGCACTCCACGGTGGACAGCTTTTTTGCCGCCTCGCCATCCGCAATCAGCAGTTTGTTCCAAGCGAGTCGAGCGCCGTCAAGAGAATGTGTAAGGGTCTCTCCCCAATATTTCCAAACGTTCTCAGACGAGACTACGATCAGTTTTTCAGTTGAGAACTGAAGCTCTGAGCGCAGCAGCGCACCGCTCTCAGAGAGCATTCCGGCGCCGATGACTGCAGCATAGTTGTGTGATGGAGTAATAACGGAGATGCGTTTCACTTGCATTCCATCTTAAATAATCAGGCGGGCTGTTGCTGGGAGGCGCAGTGGATGGTCCCCAGGCCCCACACGAAATCGCGGCAATAGATGGGGATGATGTTGCGCTCGGGTATAGCCTGGGCAAGGATGTCGAGCGCGATGCGGTCGTTGGGGTCATTGAATACGGGCACGAGAACGATTCCGTTGGCGACGAGAAAGTTCGCATAGCTGGCAGGAAGCCGCTGACCGTCGAAGATGACCGGAGCCGGCATGGGGAGCTCAATGATATCTGGGCGAGCTCCGTCTTCCAGGCGCGCGGACTTGAGACGGCGCAAGTTGTGATCCAGTAGCTTATGGTTCGGATCAGTGGGGTCGGGCTCAATGCAGGTGATGATCCGTCCGGGGGCAACGAAGCGGGAGACGTCGTCCACGTGGCCATGCGTGTCATCGCCGGTGATGCCGCGATCGAGCCAGATGACGTTGCTGATGCCAAGGAAGCCGAAGAAGCAGGCCTCGAGTTGTTCGCGACCGACGCCTGGATTACGCGCTTGGATGGGGCTCAATAGACACTCTTCCGTGGTCAGCAGAGTACCGCGCCCGTTCACGTCGATGCTGCCGCCTTCAAGCACCACGCGGTGTTGCTTTCCGCCGGCAAGAGAGACAGTGGGTCGCCATGAACGCTTGCTTAAGACTTCAGCGACGCGCGCAGGAATCTGATCGTCGTTCTTCCAGTTGGGATACTTTGCCCAGCCGTTAAAGCGCCAGTTGGTGATGGCGGTCTCATTCGTGTCGTCGTTTTTCAGGAAAATAGGGCCGGAGTCGCGGGCCCAGACGCGGTCGGTCGGCCAGCGATAGAAATCCACTTTGTCCAAATTGGCTGCGGAACGCGACAGTACGCGCCGCGCGGAACTCTCCTGGCGCTCATCTTTCACGATGATGCATACACGTTCTACGCGAGCAAGGTGGCGCACGATTTCGGCATAGACCCACTGGATGGGCTGAAACTTGCCCGGCCAGTCTTGGCGGTTATGTGGCCATGCCAGCCAGGTCGCTTGATGGGGCTCCCACTCGGCGGGCATGCGAAAGCCTAGCTCGCGCGGAACCCGCCTCTCGCCCGAACTAGCGCCCATCGAGGAACCTTTGCGCAATTGGGAGATAGGAATCGATGCGTCGATCGCGCAAGAATGGCCAACTACGACGCACTTCATCAATCAATTTCAGATCAATGGGGATGATCAGAGTTTTTTCTTCAGCGGCGGAGGCTTCCGCCAGCACGCGCCCGAAGGGATCGCAGATGAAACTTCCGCCGAAGAATTCGATGCCGTCCCCCTCTACGCGATTTCCGTGCACGTCGCTGTGCTCGAGTCCCACACGGTTTACCGCGGCGACAAAAACTCCATTGGAGATGGCGTGTGCGCGCTGCACTGTACGCCATGCATCATGCTGCGCCGTCCCCCACTCTTTCTTCTCCGCCGGATGCCAACCGATTGCGGTGGGATAAAAAATGATATTCGCCCCTTGCAGTGCCGTGAGGCGCGCGCCTTCGGGATACCACTGGTCCCAGCAGATCAGCGCTCCGATGTCGCCGACCGCGGTATCGAAGCAGCGATAGCCGAGATCACCCGGCGTGAAGTAATACTTCTCGTAGTAGAGCGGATCGTCGGGGATGTGCATCTTGCGATAGAGACCCTTGAGTGTGCCGTCAGAATCGATCACCGCTGCGGTATTGTGATACAGACCGCGTGCCCTCTTCTCGAAGAGAGAGGCGATGATGACGATGTTCTTCTCTCTTGCGATTTCGGAAAGGCGGGTGGTTGAAGGGCCAGGAATCGGCTCGGCGAGATCGAAGTATGCGGGGTCCTGCTTCTGGCAAAAATATTGCGAGCGAAAGAGCTCCGGCAGGCAGACGATTTCGGCGCCGCGCTCCGCAGCCTCGCGCAATTTAGCGATGGCCCGCTCAAGGTTCTCGTCGGGATCGGGGGTCATGTGCATCTGTACCAGTCCGACGGTGAATTTGTCTTTCGAGTGTGCTGAAGAACTCATCATCGATGTCTGACTACCCAAGCGCTGAAGCGCCCTTTCTCTGCAGTTTATCCCTCGGCTGAAAGCCGGGGAGTCTACCCAACCCGCTGTCCCGAAGAAGTCGAATCACCCGCCGTGGCGCTCAGCGCATATTGCGTGTTGCCGACGAAACGCGAGGTCCTTCGCTGCGCTCAGGATGACAATTCCGCTCGGTATGACAACTTCGCTCAGGATGCCAATTTCGCTAACCCGCTAAAGATACGTTCTACTCGAAGATCAGGATTGCCGCCGCAATGGTGGTGGTCCACCATCCGCGCTTATCGCCCACGGCGGTTTGGGTTACGTTGGTGGTGCGCACGATCTTATTGGAGAGGCGATAGACCTCTTTCTTCTCGTCCCAAGACTTGTCGGGGTCGAACTCTACGCCCAGTGTGGTGGCAAGCATCTCCGCCGCCAACTCCTCGGCGTAGTCACCGGCC
>JBDTLH010000172.1:0-3475 GCA_039934875.1 Acidobacteriaceae bacterium
CAAAGTATGGCTCCAGCAGCTGGTCGCGGAAGGCGCTATTGAGAAACAAAAACGGCCGGTGCGCTTCGTGGTGAAGCAGCCCAGCCTGCTCTAGACAACAGCGGACGCAACATTGCTGTACCCACACGCCAGCGCATCCGCCGGATAAATTATCTGGGTTTGCGATGGTACGGCATCCATAAGGGCTGTAGCACCCCCGTCATTTCCCAAACCGATATCCAATATAGATAAAACTCGTATTGACCCCCGGGTTCAATATCCCCAAATTCGCGTTGCTGAAGTGCAGCAGTTTATATCCCACCGTAAACACCCGTCGATCGCGGGTGCGGATGTCGGCGCCGCCGCCGAATGCGAAGGAGAAGTTGAAGGCGGAGGTTTTATTTACCGGTTCTTCGTGGGTGAATATAAGAAATCCACCGGTCCCGACAGCATAGGGCTGAATGCGGCGACTGGGCCGGAAATGAAGTTCGAACCCCACAGGATTGGCGCCGCCGCCGAAGGTCGTTATGCGCGCGCGAGTTACCCTGGTGTTGATCTGCAACGGCGGCGCCGACGGGCTCGTCTGGATCGACTGCCCAACCGTCGATTGCAATAGCCCAATCTTATAATCCGTGCGAAACAAGTCTTGCGCCGTCGTACTCGTTTTTCCCTCTGTGAACTGCGACACAAGGCGTTCCGCCGGATCGGAGAGCAGGGAGACCGGGATGAGGTCCGCGTGATAGCTCAATCTGACGTGACGCCATTCGTGCAGCGTCCACGAACGGCCCACTAATATTTGCAACAGGCGCCGGTCGGAGGTGTACACGTGAAAGTAGCCCAGTCCGGATGGATCAGAGCCCGCGTAGCCGGTTTGCACCGTGAAATCACCCGCAGATGCTGACGCCACAAACCAGAGCAATGCGGTAAAGATCGCCGGCGCACGCATGAGGAGCAGCATAGCAGACGCCACTCTTCGCGGCTGCTCAGCCGATTTGATGTTGTTGTAAAGGATCGGAGTAAGTGACGATGCAATTACGCCCGCGCGACTTCGCCTCATAAAGCGCGGAGTCAGCCGCTTCAATGATCTGATTGCGATTACGGCCATCGTTGCCGAAGACGGCGATCCCAATCGAGATAGTGAGTTGTTGGGGCGCGGAGGGTTCACCGGCAAAAAATTCGGCCTGCTCTACAGAGTGCCGCAGACGCTCGGCAACTTGCAGGGCGCCGTGCAACTCGGCCTCGGGCAGAATAATCACAAACTCTTCCCCGCCATAGCGCGCCACGGTGTCCACCTCGCGCATATCGCGCACCAATATAGCCGAGACATCACGCAGCACCAGGTCCCCCACCGGATGCCCATACGCATCATTGAAGTTCTTGAAGTAGTCAATATCGAGCATCATCAGGGCGAAGGTGGTCTGGTTGCGTTCGCTGCGCTTGATCTCCAATTCAAGCTGCTGCTCGAAGTAGCCGCGGGAGCGAAGGCCGGTCAGGTAGTCCGTGAAGGCGAAGCGCATAAGGCCCTCATTCGCGGCCTCGCGAGTCAGCAGGTTCTCTGATACCAGAGCGAGCATCCACAGCAGTTGCGCGTCCTGTGCGCTGAATGCGGAGGGGTCGCGGCTGAAAAGCTGCAGCGATCCCATCACCCGATTGGTCATGAATAGTGGGACCATCAGGCAGGAAGCCGCGCCCATGCTCTTTAACAGATTGGTTGCGGCGGCATTCTCGGAGATGCGCAGCAGCATGGGCTGTGAGTATTGGGTCGCCCAAATCGAAAGGAGGTTCCCCGCTTCGCGGGCAACTGGTCCTGAGACCGCGCTCGCACTATTATCCGCTTCATAGCTGCGCGTGACCCGCAGCCGATAGGCGTCCTGCTGCTCATCCCACAAATAAACCAGCGCGGAATCGTATGCGGCGATCTCATGAGCATAATCGCATAGCAGGTTGAGGGTGGATTGCAGTTGCATGTGCAATCCCGTAAGCGTGCTCAACCGAAGCAGCACGTTGATCGCTTTCGCGCGCGATTGGATGGTCTGGGTTTGCAGCTCGGTAAACACCTCCACCACAAAGCGGCTGCCATCGCGGGAGTTGTGGTCAGGAGTGGACGCTGCTGTCATTTTATGTCGAGATTCTCCGTTGGCAAATTGGATGCGGCGCGCCGCTCACAGAGCAGTAACCCGGGCGTAGGTGCAACCACAATTGTGCATAAGATGGGCAAAAGCACTACCGGGTTTCAGCTTTTTGCACGTGTTTTTTCGTAAGTGCTCGTAAAGTGTTGCAAAGATTCAGGTTTTCCGCTTACGATGGAGAGTGTCGGGGCAAATACACACCGATGGATACCATTTCGTACTCTATTGCACTGCCACTTGCAGTGAAATCTGGCGGTTCTAGCGATCGTCGTCTTAAAAGCGATCTTGTTCCATTTGCATTTGGCGCACCTGAAAATTCAGTCCCATTCTCGCTCCACGCGGCTTTCGTTTTCATAAGCGTTCTCGTTACCTGCACCTAGGGAGTCACCGTTCTATGGCGTGGTACGCGTACTGCATTACCGAGCAGCAGGCCTGGACAGGCACGGCACGTGCTCGGCGTCCTTTCCCCATCGAGGATCTCAAAGGGATCCACCAATTTCAGGCCTTCGCCTATCCCAGCGGAGAATTCTGCGTTATCGTGAGCGAACACGATACTCAGGACCTGACCCAGACTTCGATGCGCGAGCATGCGCATGTGATCGGCGAATGTTTCCGCACCACTACTGTGCTCCCGTTTCGCTTCGGCACCGTTTTTGACGATGACGAATCCTTGCGGCGCTCCGTACGCACCAACCGCAAACACTTCTCCGATACCGTCGCACGCCTGCGCGGCAAGGCGGAGATGCACATCAAGCTACGCTTACGAGATGGCTCGCTGGGCATGGCAATGACGGATATCGATCTGCCCCATTCGGTCGGCGATGAATACCTGAAGCAGCTCAGGGAGAAGGCTTCCCGCCACCGGGAACGGCAGACCAAGGCCCGGGCGCTCTCCATGCAGGTGCATAAGCTGCTCAATCCGCTCGCCGAAGAGGTGCAGTGCCGGCGTGCGCAATCGGGGGCGATGGAGTTGGATATCGCCCACCTGATCGAACACAAATCCCTGGAGAAATATCAGAACCGCTGGAGCACCGCACAGCAGCAGTTCAAAAATTGCGAACTGATCATGTCCGGGCCCTGGCCGCCTTATCACTTCATGGCGGCGACCAAGCTGGTGCGCAAAGACAATTAAGTCCCCGGTGGAGTCCGGCTTGACAACCCCCACCTTTTCAGGCTGAGTCGCTGTTCTGGTGGGGGCGCGGGATTTCCCGGCGAGTGTTACATAATTGACTGTTTGTGCAGCCCGTTTAGCCTGCGAACCCGTCTCGAATGCTAACGCCCAGTAGGAGCAACGAATTGATCGACCGCAGAGATTTTCTCAAAAATAGCGTGCTCGCCGCCGCCGCTCTCGCCTCGCAACTCGAGCT
>JBDTLH010000173.1:0-10737 GCA_039934875.1 Acidobacteriaceae bacterium
GAACTGGTCCGCGCCTTTCAAACCCACTGTGCCAAAGCCACCGCGTAATTGCGGTGCGCCAAAGCGCCTAGGATCGCTTTAATTGCGCAGGAGAATCAGGAAAAGCGCGCTATGACGGGCTTGGATCAGCCCATGTGGTAGTAGAACTCTTCCTCAATGATTTTTCCATCTTCCACGGTGTAGAGGGCTGCCCCATCCATGATCATGCGCTTGCCCGCCATGGCTCCTGCTTTGACTGGTCCCGTCCAGATGGCAGGCCAGCTTAGAAAAGGCCGGGGATGTTCATGCCGCCGAGCATGGAGGACATGCCGTGCTGCATCGCTTCGTCGGCTTTGCGTCCGGCTTCGTTGACGGCGGCGAGCACCAGATCCTGCAGCATTTCAATATCGCCTGATTTGATGACCTCGGGATCGATGGTGACGGCGAGCAAGCGCTTGGAGCCATCCATTTTGACGACAACGGAGCCGCCGCCGGCTGCTGCTTCGACGGTGGTCTGCTTCATCTGGTTCTGCATCTGTTCTGCCTGTTGCTGGGCCTGTTGCAGCATGTCTTGCAGTTGTTTGGGGTCCATTATCACCTCTTTTTGATTAGAGCATGTTTCGCGGAGGGTGGGGAGACGAGGAGAGCCGCCGATCTATACCGATCAACGCCGCGAGAAGATGAATTGGCGGGGATGCCGACTCCCGGGGCCGCAGTCATACGGGCAGGCGCTCCTGGATTGCCGAGGCGCCGATAGAGGGCTGGGCAGTGAGGTCCAAAACCAGTTTTTCGAGAACCAGGCGTTTGCTGGGAGCGTTTGAGCGAAGGTCCAGGTCGGCTCGGGCAACCAGACGAATGGCGCGGGTGAGTTCGCGACGGGATTGGTAGCGGCGCGCCTGCCGGATCACGTCATCGGCGGCGAACGGAGGCAAGCGGAAGCCCTGCCACAGCGCTTGCCAGATAGCGCGCGAGTCGCGCACGTTCTTTTCAAGGATCACCAGCATCTGGCGGAAGGTGCGCGCCAGCATATAGAGGTGTCCGATAGCGGCGTCTTCGCCATCGCCGGAGGCGAGCAGCCCTGCGAGAACCGCCAACGCCTTCGCGGTATCTTTCAGAGAGATGGCGTCGGTGAGTTCATAGAGGGAGCGTTGTTTGGCGGCCAGCACCAGGGTCTCGACATCGCCGAGGGTGATGCGCTTCTTGCCCGCAACGTAGAGGACCAACTTCTCCAGCTCATTCTGCACCATCATCATGTCGGCGCCGAGCGCGTCCACCAGTTCGCGGGCGGCATCGGCGTCGAGCTTCACGCCTTGTTGCGCGGCGGCTTCGGTCACCCAGCGCATGCCGTCGTTCTCATCGACGCGCGCCATTTCGAGAATGCCACAGCAGTGGCCGAGGGTCTCGCGGATGCGCTCGTAACGGTCTTTATCGGTCATGTCCATGCGGCGGGTGTCGGCGGGGATATGGATGTGGTCGGCGACAAAAATAATCAGCGCGTTGGGATTGGGGTCTCTGCAATAGCGCTCGATGGCGGCGAAATCTTCCTTGTGCTGACCGCGTCCATAGAGGTTCTTGAGGTTGCGCACGAAGAAGACCTGAAAGGGGGCCATCAGACTAGGGGTCTGGGCGCGATCGAGCACCTCTTGGACGGTGACGTCGGAGAGGTCGAGGTCGTAGAGAGCAAGATTGCGCAGGTCAGGGGAGACGAGATGTTGGAGAATCGCGGCGCGGCAGCGGTCGCGGAAGAAGACTTCGTCGCCGAGGAAGATGTAGGCGGGCTGCTGTTTTCCGCTCGCTACTTCGGCGATGAAGCGCTCGGTGGGCTGGAAGGCACGGGGCGTATTGGGGGGAGCGGCGGGCATGGGATGCTGATGCAAAGAGTTTACAGTTTTACATTTTACAGTTCACGGTTGCGCGGGAGAGAGTCCGGGGCAAAGAACGTGCTTTCTGCGGATGTTATCAAGGAGGAATAATTTCGCGGGGAATGGCGCTGACGCGCGATAGGTTGGCGGGGACGCTGGCCCTCCGTGAACACGGTTGCTCGCAATCGCAACAGCGCGTTAGAGGTAAGGCGGTGGATCAGAACGCTTCGAGGATATCGGAGACGAGCTGGCGGCCGAAGTCGCGGGCGAGGCGGTCGAGCGCGGGCGATTCTTCCTCGAAGAAGCTGGATAACTCGCGCGAGACCTGGTATTGCTCGCGAAAGACGTAATTCGGATTTTCGTAGAGCACGCGATCATGACGGTCGAGCAGCTTGATGCTCATGGTGACGACGACCAGCGCGGAGGAAGCGCGTCCGGTCTGCGAATCGTAGGTGAGCGGCGAAGTTTGTTGGGTGAGCACGGTACCCAGCAGACTGGCGTCAGCATCGGCGTCCTGCTGCAATACGATTTTGTATTTCGTCCTCTCGCGCAGCTCTCGCACCACCGCCGCAGTCAGCAGTTGGTCGGTATTGTAGGCGGTGGTTTTGTTTACAAAGGTGGGGATGTAGATGCTGGTGACGGTGTCGGGCAGGCGAGAGGAGCGGCCGGAGGTTGCGGCGTGGTATCCGCAGGAGGAGAGAAGGATGCAGAGGAGGGTGAGGGGGATCTGATATCGCAGAGTTGTTATGCGATATAGTATGTTTCGCCGGCAGGATGCGCTGCTACGGTTCTGCTTCATTGCACCTGGCCCGTGGGGCGCATATCGAGGATCTTGCGGGCGCAGTCGATGGCGGTGAGGGCGGTGAGCTTGAAATTATCGGCGGCGGCCCAGATCCAGAATGCGGGGTTATCTTTGCGGGCGGATGCGGCGCGAACAGAGAGTGCGATGCGAGCTTCTCCGGCGGAGTTGAGGTTGCTGGGCTGGTCCTGCGGCTCGGCATCAGGAAGAATGACGTGCAGGTGAGGAGCGTTGAGGGCAGCGGCGAGTTGCGCGGCGTTGTTTGCCGATTCCAGCTCAATATATAAAGAAAAAGTATGGGCATGGAAGGCGGGCGCGCCCACGACCATGACCGCGGGACGGAGCACGGTCGGAGCAATCGCGGCGATGTGCGATTGGATGCGCTTTTGCACGCGCTCCAGAGGAACGGCCTTGCCCGCGCCATAGTGCGCCACCAGATTGAAGGCGACCTGGGTATCGAATACCTCTTTTGGCAGAGGAGTAAAGTTCAGCAGGTTGATGGTCTGCTGATGCAGCTCGTCCATCCCGGCGTGTCCGGTTTCGGAAGCGGGTTGCAGGATGGTGGCGGCGGCAGTGCGAAGTTTTGCCACGCTGCCAAGCCGGAGCAAAATCATTGCGAGCGCGGTTGCGACGGGGTGCGCCACTACCGCTCCCGCGGCGTCGAGCGGAGGAGGCGCCCCCAATTGTTCCTCCAGCCACGGGGAGCGCACGGGAAATCCTGGCTCGCCTTCGAGTGCGTAAGAGGTATCGATGATGGAGCAGTTGGCGCGGCGTGCGACCTGATAATGCTTGCGGGTCAGGGCGGAGTCGCCGGTGAAGAATGCGAGATCGAGATCTTCGAGGGTCTCATCGTTGATCGCCTGGATGAAGGTGGCTTCGTCGCCAACCGCCTCCAATTTGCCGAGTGCGATTTCGTCATCGAGCAATGCGATGTCGGAGAGCGCGAAGTGTGTGTCCTCAAGCGCCTCTTTGAGTTCCTTACCTTTGAGAGAGGATGCGCCGACGATTCCGAGATGCAGTGGCTTCACAATGGTCTTTATATATTATCTCCATTTCATTGCTGGATTGCTTTTTCGACGCGCGGAGGAGGTGGGCTGCGCCGCATGGCAAAAGTAATGCGAAAGAACACGCCGGAGCACATATACGCCAGAGCCAACGAGAGCAGCACCTCTTGCGAGAAGTAGCGGATGAGCGCAATCAGCGCGGCAATTCCCAGAATTACATAGAACGGATGGCGGCGGCGCATATCCACGTCTTTGCCGCTGTAAAAGCGCCAGGGAGAAACCATCAGGTATCCGAGGGCGAGCACGAGGGCGGCCCAGACGAGGGCAATCCACCAGGTGTCGATGGGAGCAGGGGTGAAGTGGACGACGGCGGCGATGGTGCCGGCGCCGGCGGGAATGGGCATGCCGACGAAATATTTGCGTCCGGGGCGCCCGGGATTCTTGGGCTGGGGATTCTTGCTGATGTTGAAGCGCGCCAGGCGGCTGGCCCCGCTAATAAGAAACAGAAAGACAACGATTGCGCCCAGGTGCTGGACCTTGTCGCCATTGAGCACGAGTTGGCCGAAGCCCCAGAAGTAGGCGAGCAGCGCTGGAGCTACGCCGAAGGTGATGACGTCGGCGAGCGAATCGAGCTCTTTGCCGAACTCGCTGGCGGTATTGGTCATGCGCGCGATGCGTCCGTCAAGGCCGTCGAAGAGGATAGCGAAGCCGATGAGCAGCGCGGCGTAGTCGTAATGCACGGGATCACTACTGGAGCCGCGCATGGTCTGCAGGATGGAGACGAAGCCGGCGCCGATATTCAGGCAGGTAAATAGCGAGGGCAGGATGTACATGCCGCGGCGCACTGAGCGCTGAGGCTGAAGTGTGGTTGAGTCGGCCATCAGGCGCGCTCCCCGGTTAGCTCGATCGCGAGCACGCTTTCGCCGCCCACCACGCGGTCTCCGACCTTTACCTGGAGGGAGGCGCCGCGGTCGAAGATCACGTCGGCGCGGGAGCCGAACTTCATCATGCCGATGCGTTCGCCGCGGGCGACTGGATCTCCCACGCGCTTGTCGAAGACCAGCCGGCGGGCAAGCAATCCTGCGATTTGCTTGAGCACTACGATTTTGCCTTCGCCTTCGATGGTCACGACGTTCTGCTCGTTGTTTTCGGAGCACTGGGGATTGCGCGCGTCGAGGAACTTGCCCTTTTGGTAGTGCACATCACGGACCAGTCCAGCGATGGGAGTGCGGTTGACGTGCACATCGAATACGTTGAGGAAGATGCTGATTCGGGTGAAATCCTGTGGGCCCTGCGAGAATTGGACGATTTCGGTGACCTTGCCGTCGGCGGGAGAGAGAATCAGGCCGGGGGCGGTGGGGACGTGGCGTTCGGGATCGCGGAAGAACCACAGGAAGAACGCCGCCAGCAGCAGCGGAATCAGGGCGATCCACCAGATCGTGAGCTCACCCAGAATAATGCCCGCCACAATCATGGCGATGGCATAGTAATAGCCGTCTCTAACCATGCGATTCATTCGATTATAGCGGCTGACCGATTGGCGGCTGGCTTCTGGCTGCTAGCTTCTGGCGGTTAGTGGTCAGCGGCCAGAAGCCATTGCAGCGGCGGTGTGGCTGATTTGCATCAATAGCGTGTCCAACTCGCAATATAATCAATTGGTGGCGATTATTCCACAATCCGGTAAGTCATCGTTCGAGGGTTCCATCGAACGAACGGACAGCAGCCAGCGCCGTAATGCGGTGATCGTGCTCGGGGTAATGATCGTGCTGCTGTTCGGGGCGCTGTTTTCGCAGGCGGCGTTCAATTTGAAGTTCCTGCAGCCGGACTCCAACCAGCAGACCTATGTGTTCGCGGGACTTTCGGCGGTCATCTTTCTGCTGTTCGTGGCGCTCACGTTCGTGCTTATCCGCAACCTGCTGAAACTGTATGCGGAAGCAAAGGGCGGAGTGATGGGATCACGCTTTCGCACCAAGATGGTTACAGGAGCGCTGCTGCTTTCCATCACCCCGATTATTTTTCTGTTCTTCTTTGCCTATTCGCTGATGGGGCATTCGATCGATAAGTGGTTTTCCCGTCCGGTGGAAGAGCTGCGGCAGGATTCTTTGTCAATTGCTACGCTGCTGCAAAATTACGCGGTGCAGAACGCTAAAGCGGAGGCCAGTTCGCTGGCGGATTCGCCCGAAGCGAAGCGGGCGTTTGAGACCGACAATTTCACTCCGTTAAAGTCGGAGATGCGCAAGCATGACGCCACGTTGCAGGGCGGATTCGCTATTGCGCTCAAGAACGATGAGGTGGTCGCCACGTATCACGCTCCGGCCGCGTGGAATGAACTGCGGGCGACTTTGCGTACCCATACGGGGCAGGGAACTACACTACAGACGCTGAAATCACCGGACGGGCGCGATTATTTCTTCGCCCAGGCGCCTGAGCCCAAATATGTGGGCGGGGCTGCGGCGATTGTGGTGGGAATTCCTATTCCGGCGGAGTTTTTTGCCACAGTCAGCAAATCGGAGGTGAGCCAGCAGCGCTACTACGAGTTGTGGAAGTCCAGGAAGCAGGTGAGGCAGTTCTACATGATGCTGCTCTCGCTGATCACGGCAGCGGTGCTGTTTGCGGCGACCTGGCTTTCGATGTTCATCTCGCGGCTGGTGACGCGTCCGGTGGCGGCGTTGGCGACGGCGGCGCAGGAGCTTTCACGGGGCAATCTCGACTACCGGATTGAATATGAGAGCGGCGATGAATTGGGCGAGCTGATCCATCGCTTCAATCACATGGCGGAGGAGATACAGGCAAACCGGAAGCAGCTTGAAGCGTCGCGCAATGAAATCGAGCAGCGGCGCACCCAGATAGAGACCATTCTCGAGAGTATTCCTACCGGTGTGCTCAGCGTGGACGAAGGGGGCAGAGTGGCGTTGCTCAATGGCGCGTTCACCCGCATGTTTGGGACATCGGGGGGGGTGCAGATCGGGGGACTGTGGACCAGCGCCTTCACCGCCGGCACCATCACTGAGATCAAACGCCTGATGAGGCGCGCCGATCGCATGGGCGTCGCCGGAGCGCAATTGGAGATCGAGCGCGACCGGAACAAAGATGGCGAGCCGGAGAAATTTCAGGACCTTGACCGGGAGCGGTATCGCGATAAAGACAAAGAGGCGGTGGATGTTGCCCTCACTGTGGCGTCGCTCTCCAACTCGGGAGCGCGCTATAGCGGAGGGCACGTGATCGTCTTTGAGGATTTCAGCGATCTGCTCAAGGCGCAGAAGCAGGCGGCGTGGCAGGAGGTAGCACGGCGTGTCGCCCATGAGATCAAGAATCCGCTCACGCCGATTTCGCTCTCCGCCGAGCGCATCAATCGTTATCTGGATCGGGGGGCGCTCGACGCCACTGCTACAGGCGTGGTGCGCAACTGTGCCAGTGCTATCTCCGCCAACGTGGAGACGGTGCGGCGACTGGTGAATGAGTTCTCTTCGATGGCACAATTTCCCGCGCCGCGCCCAGTAGAGACCGACGTGAATACCGTGGTGAAGAGCGCGCTAGCGATGTTTGATGGCAGACTTGCGGGCATCCGTCTCCGTTTACGCCTGGACGCCAACCTGCCGTTGGTGCTGGCCGATGCCGAAGGGCTGAAACGCGTGGTGGCAAACCTGGTGGATAACGCCGCCGAAGCAATGACGGACTCATTGATGAAGGAGCTTACCGTCTCTTCGGCGCTGCTGACGGGCAAAGTGATGGATGCGGTGGAGATTGCGGTCGCGGACACGGGTACGGGCATTACTCCGGAGATCAAGCAGAAGCTGTTCCTGCCGTACTTCTCTACCAAGAACCGGGGTACAGGATTAGGGCTCGCGATTGTCAGCCGCATCGTCGAAGAGCACCAGGGAAGCGTACGAGTGGAAGAGAATTTGCCGGCGGGAGCGCGGTTCATTGTGGAGCTGCCGGTGGCGGCGGGAGTTTACAGTTTGCCGTGAACCATGACCATAGACCATAGACCATAAACCGATGAACCAATGAACAGTATCCTGATCATCGATGACGAAGCTGAAATCCGCAAGAGCCTGAGCGGAGTGCTAGAAGATGAAGGCTACTCCGTCTCTTCGGCGGACTCTGCCGAGTCATGCCTGGCGTTGCTGGGGAGAAAGAGCTTCGATCTTGTCTTGCTCGATATATGGCTGCCGGGGCCCGGGATGGACGGGCTGGAGTGTCTGGACAAGATCAAGAGCGATGCGGCGCAGGAGAACGCGCCGGAGGTGGTCATGATTTCGGGGCATGGCAGCATTGAGACAGCCGTGCGCGCCACCAAGATGGGCGCCTTCGACTTTCTGGAAAAGCCGCTGTCTCTGGAGCGCACGCTGATCGTGGTCAAGAATGCGGTGGATGCCAAGAAGTTGCGCGAAGAAAATCGCGAGCTGAAGCGGCAGCAGAGCAAGGGCGCGGGAACCATCGTCGGCGACAGCATTCCCATGAAGGCGTTACGCCAGCAGATCGGGTTGATGGCGCCGAGCAACGGAAGGGTGTTGATCTACGGCGAATCGGGCAGCGGCAAGGAGCTGGTGGCGCACGCCATCCATCAGCAGAGCACGCGAAAGGGAAATCTTTACGTCGAGGTAAACTGCGCCGCCATCCCCGAAGATTTTATCGAGGCGGAGCTCTTCGGCACTCGTAGGGGAGCAGTGGCTGGCGGACCCCAGGAGAAGACGGGGAAATTTGAGCGCGCCGATGGCGGCACTCTGTTTCTCGATGAAGTGGGCGATATGAGCTTGAAGACGCAGTCGAAGGTGCTGCGCACATTGGATGAACAGCGCTTGACGCCGGTGGGCAGCGATGACGAGATTACCGTGGACGTGCGCGTGGTCGCGGCCACCAATAAAGATCTCGAAGAGGAGATCGCGCGGGGCAACTTCCGAGAAGACCTTTTTTACCGGCTGAATGTGGTGCCGTTTTTTGTTCCCCCGTTGCGCGAGCGCAAAGAAGACATACCCCTGCTCGCAAAATATTTTCTGAAAGAAATCTCCGCCGAATATGGGCGCAAACCGCGCGAGATCACGGACGAGGCCATCGACAGTCTGATGCGCTATTCGTGGCCGGGCAATGTGAGAGAGTTACGCAATGTAATCGAGCGCATGGTGATCATGAATCCGCTGGCCGGGAAGCTCGACCGCAAGCACTTGCCGACGCTGGTGCAACGCGATTCAGGGCGCAGACCGGCGCAGGAGTTTTCCACGTTGCATGAGGCACGCGCCGCCTATGAGCGCGATTATATCCTGCGTAAGATGGAAGAGAACCACGGCAACATCAGCCGTACCGCCGAAGTTCTCGGCCTGGAGCGCAGCCACATGTATCGCAAGATGCGCGCGCTGAATATATCAGTGAAGGAGTGAGGAGGGCTGAGCGAGTCACGAGTCACGGGCTGAAGCGAGTCACGGACTTTTGTAGCTCGTTAGCTCGTGACCCCTTCGCTCGCTCAGTACAAGTGGAAATTGATCTCGAAGTTGCTCATCACTGCGACCGGATGTCCATCCTTCTGGGCTGGCTTAAACAGCCACTTGCGCAGCGCTTCGACCGCCTTTTCATCAAGGCCCAGGCCAAGCCCCCGGATGACTTTGATGTTGGTGGTGTGCCCACTCTGGTCCACTACTGCTTGCAACACCACTACACCCTGATACTTGGCTTTGCGCGCCTCTTCTGAGAACTCAGGATCGACTTGGCGGATCACCTCCGGCGCCGAAACGCCGTTGCCTACGCGAAAGACGCCGCCACCGGTGTTGCCACCTCGTCCGTTGCCCAGGCCGGAGCCACTGCCGATTCCGACGCCACCGCCTGCACCAGATCCGATGCCGCCGTTGGAACCGACACCGTTAGATGCGGGACCAACGATGGTGCTCTTGGGATCACCCAGTGTAGGGATATTGGTCGCCAGATGGGGGTCCTGTTGTAAGGTGATGGTCGGCTCCACAGCAAGCTTCGGGTGTTCATTTCTCACCACCACCGTAGGCGGAGTGATCTGCTCATCCAGCGTCACCTTGGGCAAGTGTCCTTTGGGCGCCTGGATCAGGCTACGATCACCGCCGCCGCCGCCGCCGCCCATGGCGGGAGCTTTCAATTTAGGGGTGACCGGCACATATTCAGAGATCGGAGGCATCACGAGCGGGGTGTTATCCACGACTTGAACCTGCTTGGTGACCACCTTCGCGCCCCAGATGGTAAAACCAATGATCGCTGCAATGGCTATCGCGTGGATTGCGAGCGACAGTCCCGACGCAGTCTTAGTATTGTCGTACTCACCCCAGATGTTCTTAACCGCTACCGGGCGGGAGGTCAGCCTTAGAGGCGGCAACTTCTCGGGGAAGAAGAAATCGCGCAAATTGCTCTTCAGCGAGTGAAACAGTGATTCTTCGGAGTTCGCAATGAGCAGGTTCGGCCCTGCCGCCTGAGGCGGCGTCCGAATCTCCAAATCCGATGGTGGAGCTACTAACAGTTGGTTTCCCATAATCTTCTTCGACCCGGCCTCGCCTGTTGCCCGCTGATCCGATGATCAGGAACGCACATATAAAAGATGATCGCCCCACCCAGTCAGTTGCTTTCTATTCGCCAGCAACTCAGATTCAGAATATACGCCATACTTACGCGCAATCACAGTCACATTCACGAGCTACTGTTATTAGATACACTTCGTGTACAAATGTCTCGTTACGAAAGTTGTATCTCGATGATTAATTAGCTTCCCCCAGGTTGTGCCGGGGCGCCGGCGACCGACGACTCGGCACGATGAGGCGGTTATAATCAAAGTTTCAACCCTCGAGGAGACAACCGTTTGCGCCCCGCCGGAGCTGAACTTGTGAAGTTGAAGGACACCCTGAACCTTCCTAAAACAGATTTTCCCATGAAGGCAAACCTCGCCCAGAATGAGCCCAAACGCCTGGAAAAGTGGGAAGAACTGGGAATTTATCCGCGTATTCGCGAAGTGCGCGCCGGCGCGCCACAGTACATTCTGCACGATGGGCCGCCCTATGCCAACGGTCCGATTCACCTGGGCCATGCGCTCAACAAGTGTCTAAAAGATTTTGTGGTGAAGTCGAAGACCATGGCGGGCTTC